>NZ_JAQMSE010000136.1:0-4371 GCF_028330045.1 Aphanizomenon sp. CS-733/32 | reverse complement strand
GGTCATTGGTCATTGGTCATTGGTCATTGGTCACCTGTAACCTGTAACCTGTAACCTGTAACCTGTAACCTGTAACCTGTAACCTGTAACCTATTCCCTTGCTAGGACACCGTTAAGAAAGATATCCGCTAACCCCTCCGCCATTTTTTGCATTTCTTGGGGGGAGGCGTTGGGGTCTATGAGGGTATGATCAGAGAAACCAGCGATCGCAAACAAACCGAGAAAAACTTTAGCTCCAAGTTTGGCATCCATCTGACGATAGATGCCTTTATCTATTGCGGTTTGAAAAAATGCTTCCGCAACATCTGTCATTTTATCAATAACTTCTGTTTGAATGCGATCGCGCAAATCTGGATGAAATTGCACTTCCATGAAGCAAACGCGCATAATATCGGCGTTTTTTTGCAAATTCCACATCCGTCGCCGCATCACTTGAGCGATCGCCTGATAGCTACCCATTTCGCTCAGTTCTGTCAGTAAATCTGTGAGAATATCCACCCAACCGCTAGTGGCCACTTCCACCAAAATTGCTTTTTTATTGGCAAAATGACGAAAGAGAGTTCCTTCAGCTACCCCTGCGGTTTGTGCTAAATCACGGGTTGTAGTTCCCTCGAACCCTTTGGCAGCAAATAACCGCTGTGCTGCCTGTAAAATGCGTGTACGCGTCTGAGTTTCTGATGATGGAGGAGAATTAAAAATTCGCATAGTAGTTATTTTGATATCTTTAAAACAAGATTCGTAGCCCTATTGTGCAACATCAAATGCTAAAAATACAAAAAGCTTAATAGAAGATAACTCTCTTGTTGTTAAGTAGTCTATTTCTCAAGTAATGTAAATTTACTTTAACTTTTGCTTATGCACCAAACAATTTTAAATTTCTTCATGGGTAACGTTAAAAAATTCCCATTTCGTCGGCTATTAGCCACCACTTTGGTGTTAATAGTATTTGGTTGGGGATGGATGCCAGCAACAGCTTTAGCCCTGCAAAAATCCCCAAATTCCATTCAACCTTACCTAGAACAAGTAATTAATCGTCTCACCGAATTTCGCCTGGATAATGGGCTAAAATTCATTGTTTTAGAAAGACATCAAGCTCCAGTAGTTTCCTTTCTTACCTATGCTGATGTTGGTGGCATTGATGAACCAGATGGACAAACAGGGGTAGCCCACTTTCTTGAACATCTAGCATTTAAAGGCACAAAGCGCATCGGCACTAAAGATTATCAAGCCGAAGCACCACTTTTAGCCAAGTTAGAAAATTTAGATAACCAAATCAAAACCGCAAAAAATAGCGGTAAAAAAGATGAAATAGTGCGGTTAGAAACTGAATTTAAATCAGTAGAATCTCAAGCCCTAAAATTAGTTAAACAAAACGAAATGGGGCAAATAGTTGAACAAGCTGGAGGTGTGGGTTTAAATGCAACTACTTCTTCTGAAGCTACTCGCTATTTTTATAGTTTTCCCTCGAATAAATTAGAATTATGGATGTCCTTAGAATCAGATCGGTTCTTAGATCCGGTATTTCGAGAATTTTATAAAGAGAAAGAAGTAATTTTGGAAGAAAGACGCTTACGAGTGGAAAATTCTCCTATCGGACAGATGGTAGAAAAATTCATAGATGCTGCTTTCAAAGTTCATCCTTACCGCCGACCAGTAATTGGTTATGATCAAGATATTCGCAACTTAACACCGGAGAATGTGAGGAAGTTTTTTGATGATTATTATGCTCCCAGTAATTTAACAATTGCGATTGTGGGAGATGTCAATCCTGCTGAAGTCAAAAAACTGGCACAAACTTATTTTGGTCGTTATCAAGCTAAACCTAAACCCCAACAAAAACTGCCCGTAGAACCCCAGCAAACCGCCACCAGAGAAGTTACTTTAGAACTTGCTACTCAACCTTGGTATTTAGAAGGTTATCATCGTCCGGCTGTTACTCATCCTGATAATGCAGTTTATGAAATCATTGGCAGTTTATTGAGTGACGGGAGAACATCAAGACTTTATAAGTCTTTAGTGGAAAAACAAAGTTTAGCCCTAAATGCTCAAGGTTCTAGTGGCTTTCCAGGAGATAAATATCCTAATCTGATCTTCTTTTATGCTCTCACATCTCCAGGGAAAACAGTTGATGAAGTGGCGATCGCCTTACGCCAAGAAATTGATAAATTGAAAACTGAACCTGTATCTGCGGTGGAATTGGCACGACTCAAAACCCAAGCCAGAGCCGGTTTATTACGCAGTCTTGATTCTAACTCAGGTATGGCAGCACAGTTGTTAGAATATGAAGTCAAAACCGGTTCTTGGCGCAACTTATTTCAGCAATTAGATAAAATTGCCGCCGTTACTCCTGAAGATATTCAAAGAGTCGCCCAAGCCACATTTACACCAGAAAATCGCATAGTTGGCAAGTTGTTGTCCAAACAACCAGGCTAGAAATTAAAAATTCAAACAGGATTAAAGATTAATCCTGTCAATCCTTTAATCTTGATAGCGAAGCGTGGCGTTAGCCATAAATCCTGATCCAAATTTGAAAGTAGATATGTTGAGGTTTGATTTGAAAAGCAAAAAATTCCACTTTTCTAAGGGACAAAGATTTGTTTTCACCTTGTTAATTGTTGTTGCTTGTTTGCTCGTTAATTTGAATTTTTCTTGGGCAGCAACCACAGCCAAGCATTACGATGAGTTAAAATTTCCCCCAGTTTCAGCAATTAAATTACCCAAATATGAAAGGTATGTCCTCAAAAATGGTTTAGTAGTTTATTTAATGGAAGATCATGAACTACCATTGATAAATGGCACAGCACTAATCAGAACAGGTAGCCGTTGGGAATCAGCCGAAAAAGCAGGTTTAGCCACTTTAGTGGGTTCAACATTGCGAAGTGGTGGTACTCAAAAACATTCTGCTGATGAATTAAATGAAATTCTAGAACAACGGGCGGCTGCTGTGGAAACAGATATGGGTGAAGCTGCTGGTAGTGCTAGTTTTGAAGCCCTGACAGAAGACGTAGACATGGTATTTGGGCTATTTACTGAGGTACTGCGAGAACCGGCTTTTGCCCAGGAAAAAGTAGATTTGGATAAAACTCAAATTCGCGGTAGTATTGCTCGTCGCAATGATAATCCGAATAGTATTGCCAGTCGAGAGTTGAGAAAATTAATTTATGGCAAAGAAAGTCCTTATGCCCGAACAGTTGAATATGCAACTCTTGATAAAATTTCCCGTGATGATTTGCTGAAATTTTATCAACAATATTTTCACCCCAATAAGATCATTTTAGGGATTGTGGGTGATTTTAATACTCAAAAAATGCGATCGCTCATTCAAGCCAAATTAGGTGATTGGCAACCAAATCCGCAAACTGCCAAAACCCCATTACCACAAGTCACCCAAGCTAACTTAGGTGGTGTATATTTCGTTAATCAACCCCAACTCACCCAAAGTAGCGTCTTACTTGGTCATTTAGGCGGAAAATTCAACAATCCCGATTATCCAGCCTTAGATGTCATGAATGGCGTATTAAATAGTTTTGGTGGACGCTTATTTAATGAATTGCGATCGCGTCAAGGATTAGCTTACTCTGTATATGGAATGTGGAGTCCCCGTTTTGATTATCCAGGAACATTCGTCGCTGGAGGACAAACCCGCACCGAAACCACAGTTCAATTCATCAAATCCCTAGAAACAGAAATTAAACGACTACAAACCGCAAATATCACCGTTCAAGAATTAAATAAAGCCAAAGACTCCACCCTCAACTCCTTTGTCTTTAACTTTCAAGATCCTAGCCAAACATTATCCAGATTAATGCGATACGAATATTATGGTTATCCCGCCGACTTCCTCTTTCGCTATCAAAAAGCCATCACTACCACCACAGTCGCAGACGTGAAACGAGTAGCCCAAAAATACTTAAAACCAGAAAATTTAGTCACCTTAGTAGTCGGAAACCCAGCAGCCATGAAACAACCCTTAACCAACCTAGCCGCCAAAGTCACAACCATAGACATTACCATTCCCGGTACTCAACCAGCGGCCAAGAATTAAATACACCCGTAGGGGTCTCCCCGCCCTCTTAATTTAGATCCCCGACTTCTTAAAGAAGTCGGGGATCTGGTTAATTTCGTTATTCGTTATTAATTTAAAATAGTTCTTCCTTGTCCCGTTTATGATAACACACTGAAAATTTTTTGTCAACACCATAAAATCACTTTTTTCCGGTTGGTGTTTTTGTGTTAGCTTAATCAGCAGAAGCCCCACGTCTCACTCTTAGGAGCGTGGGATGAATGCGCGTGAGTTGAGTTGCGTAGCCCAAATTGTATTTGAGCGTAGCGAAAACAAAGAAGGCTACAGCGACGAAACGAACAAAATAT
>NZ_JAQMSE010000135.1:0-8894 GCF_028330045.1 Aphanizomenon sp. CS-733/32 | reverse complement strand
TTTCACAATGAAAAGCCTGAAGGGTTAAAATAGAAGCTGAAACCCAATGACCTCGTTCGATGTCTTGAGAAATCCCAAATCCATTGTTTCGGGTATAATCCTTTATTTATAGGTGTTTCAGGGGTTTTCTGCACCACCAAGCATTACCAGAATCCAACCCAAGTTCTTTTGTATCGAAAACGTTACCGGATTACTCACCTGTCCAAACTACCCAGAACAACCATCAGGGTCATATTTTACAGGCGCGATCGCAACCATTGACAGCTAAGGGTACGATGCGGAATGGATTTGTGTATGTTCAGGACACTTTACCGCCCCCTTCCTTAGAGAACGATTACTTTTGGTTGGAATATGGAAAAACCGTTCTGTGGGAGTCCCCAACAAAATAGTTCATGCTGTGGGAAACATGATCAACAACGGCAATACTACACAAAATATAAGAAAATTTACAGCACTCAGTAAAAAAATACAGTCTACTGGCAGTATATCGTTACCAGTTTCTTCTAAATAAAAATATGGTTATTTCAGAACTTGAACAACAACTTCTTCAACTTTCCCCCAATGATAAACTTTATGACTGAACCATCTTTACCACAACCACAATTAGAACCCAAGGGTATCACCTTTGACCAATATGTAGAATTTACCCCACAAAAACTAGAACTAAGTAACGGATATATGGGGTATGGTGGACAAGATAATCTAGGTTTTCATTTGTCCGTACTTACTAATATGGGGTTATTAAAAGCAGCCCAACATATAAATTTAGCACTGTGGATAGAAGCTCTGGACTGTGTGTTTAGAGAAAAACTAGCAAAAGTTAATGCTGAACCAGAAGTAGCAGAAGCAATGTTAAATAGATTTAATCAGGCAATGTTAGATTTGGAGGCAGTGATAGAATATTTGGCGGAATAACGTACCTTTGGGATTTTCCTCTAAGAATCACCGGGGGTACTGAGAAATTCTTAGAGGAAATGCCAAAGTAATTATCATGTTAGTATAATTACTGGGAAATCTATCAAGAAAACCATTAATGAAAATTTAGCTGTGATGTTGGGGGAACTGCAAGCACAGATATATTGGTTACATGATGCTGAGGAGTTTACAGAATTAGCAAATGCCGCTGCTGGTATCTATACAAAACTTGGTTATAGTCAGGAACAGTCAGAAACTGCTGGTAAATTAATCTTTCTGATAAAAATACGATTTTTTAATTATTTACGCCACTTGGATAAAGATTTATAGGGTAATGGTGAATATTCTCGTTTAGCGATGCCTTCAGCGATCGCTCATAGTTTACGTTCTCAATAGGCGATCGCTTTCAGGACTCTCACCGGCGATCGCCACTGTTTGGTTTACTGATTTTTATCGTTTCGTAGATGTGCCATTGTTAGCCTTTTACTCAAAAAAGAAAAAGAAAATGACATTGATTTTCTCAGAAAGATTATGGACGAAATCAGCGATAGAGCAACTGCTAGAGGCTTAACACCAGAAATTTTAGAATCAATAATTAATGAACCGTAAACAATATTTAGTTTTAGATACAAATATTCTCGTTAGTGCCGTTCTTGCCAAAACCAGCAAAGCGCGTCAAGCCTTAGATAAAGCACAAGATATAGGAAAGATTTTAAGGTTAAAACAATTATATCTTAATCATATCTCCCTATTTAATAAAATTTTTATGATTAAATTTCGTAATACCAAATATCATCTTGTTTCACCATAATCCGGTGCAGAGAAAGTCTATCAATTAATCCTTCCTGTTCTAATTGTCCCAAGACACGAGTGATAGTTACACGAGTAGAATTGATCAATGCTGCTAAATCTTCGTGAGTCAGACGCATATCAATTAAACGTCCTTTTTCTACTTCTGAACCAAATTTTTTGGATAACCATGCTAATAATTGCATCAGCATAGTTTCTACTTTTCTATGACTGCGAATTAGCATTAATTCTTCTGCTTGTTGAATGTGATCAAGCAAAGTATTTGTTAGTTGATTCCAGTCATCTACAGGTACAACAGTTGCTTCTACATTGGTTAAACACTCAATCTGATAGGGTTTCATTGTGGATA
Organism: Aphanizomenon sp. CS-733/32; assembly: GCF_028330045.1. Taxonomy (NCBI): domain Bacteria; kingdom Bacillati; phylum Cyanobacteriota; class Cyanophyceae; order Nostocales; family Aphanizomenonaceae; genus Aphanizomenon; species Aphanizomenon sp. CS-733/32. Next base: position 6,820 of record NZ_JAQMSE010000135.1, on the reverse strand, counting down.
GCAGTTCCCCAACTGTATCTCCAGGACCCCATAACCCTAAAGCTACTGTTGTCCCATCTTCCAGATAGGTATAATTCATCACGAAACCAGATTCTATTCGCCACAAAGCACCTTTTTTACTTGGCAATAGCGATCGCCTGGTAAAATGCTGTTGAGAGTTATTTGTAGATGTTGCCAGCTTACCTGTGTATAATGACATCAGTATATATCGTATATTACTATTTTCCGATGTACTAGCCGTAGTATATATATATCTGGTGACAAAAAGCTACTGTTTTGGGTTGGGAATTTTTTAATTGTGCCGATTTTTGATCCTTTCGGGACTACCTGTAGGAATTGCAGCGATTAATTTTTGGGTGTATTCTTCTTTGGGGTGGAGATAAATACTTTCAGATGGACCAGACTCAACTATTTTCCCCTGATTCATCACCAAAATGCGATCGCTCAAAAATTTGACTACACTTAAATCATGGGAAATAAAAATGTAAGTTAGTTGAAAATCCGCCTGTAATTCTTTCAATAAATTTAAAACTTGCGCTTGCACAGACACATCCAAAGCTGAGACTGATTCATCACAAATAATAAACTTAGGATTTAAAGCCAAAGCGCGAGCAATACAAACCCGTTGACGCTGACCACCGGAAAATTGATGAGGATATTTTTTCATATCATCCGCACTTAAACCCACCCGTTCCAACAATTCCACTACCCTAGCTTGTCGCTGTTGTTTCGACTTCCCCACCCCATGAATCAACAGAGGTTCTACAATCGCTTCCCCAATCTTCATCCGGGGATTGAGTGAACTAAAAGGATTTTGGAAAATAATCTGCATTTCCCGTCGTAAATGCTGCAAACTTTTCCCAGTCAAGTGCGTAATATCCTGTTTATTAAATAATATTTTACCGCTCATCGGTTCGATTAATCGCAGCAACGTTCTACCTAAAGTAGTTTTACCGCAACCAGATTCTCCCACCAATCCCAAGGTTTCTCCCGGAAAAACATCAAAGGAAACCCCATTTACAGCCTTATGGTAACGTTTTGTACTGCCAAATACTCCCCTGACTGGAAACCCAACTTCCAGGTTACTCACGCTCAACAGAGGTGGTTTTGAACTAATATTTGCTAATCTTGCGTCAATCTCTTCTTCAGTAATTTCCGCTGGTTGTGCAGGTTCTTTAGTCTGAATTGTTACTCCTCCAAATTCATCGGCTATCACATTCATGTAGTCAGAAACAGTCAGTAGTTTGTGGGGACGACGATTCAGACTCGGACGACAAGCCACAAGTCCTTTAGTATAGGGATGTTGGGGGTTATTGAAAATTTGTGCTGCTGCACCATATTCGACAATTTTACCTTTATACATCACTGCTACTTGGTCAGTAATTTCCGAAATTAAACCCAAGTCATGGCTAATAAAAATCATTGCCATATTGCGGCTTTGTTGCAGTTCATATAACAATGATAAAATTGTCGCCTGTACAGTTACATCTAAGGCTGTAGTTGGTTCATCAGCAATTAACACAGATGGATTACAGGAAATAGCCATTGCAATCATGACCCGTTGCAATTGTCCGCCAGATAGCTGATGTGGATATCTTTCCAGCATAGCTTCTTTGTGTTCTTTCACTAACTGTGCCAATTTCCAGCTACCTGAAACAGACAAATCATGATCAAGATACTGTTCCTCAATTTGTTCATCACTAGGTAAAAGTTTAACTTCTTGCAAGCCGGCGATCGCAATTTTTTTTGCTTCAATTGCATTCACATTTTGATGGCGCATAATAGCTTCTTGCAACTGAAACCCGATACTATAAACCGGATTTAAAGAACTCATTGGTTCTTGAAAAATCATCGCAATATCACCACCTCGATAAAGCTGCATTTCGTCAGGTGATAATGTTAATAAATTCAACGGTTTTCCACTTGTCCGAGAAAATAAAATTTCCCCTCCACTTACTTTTCCCGGATATTGCAACAAACCCATAATTGCTAAAGCCGTAACTGACTTTCCACTTCCCGACTCTCCCACTATTCCTAAAGTTTCACCCTGATGTAGCTGAAAGCTAATATCATCAATAGCTTTTACTTTACTGCTATCACTGATAAATTCAACTTGTAGATTGCGAACCCCTAAAATTATTTCTTTCATAAAATTGGCAAATAAATTAATTCAAAATGAAAAATTAAAAAAGAAAAAACACCTTTAAATCTTCCCTATTTCCTATTACAACTTCGGCAAAACATCTGGTAGTAATTGTCCTGGAAGTTTAGACAAAGCTAAATTTTGTCCTTGAATTCCTAACTCATTGTGAAAAGTCCGAATTGTGTTAACAATATAACCGATTGTTGTTTGATAGTTTTCCGTTTTTCTCTCAAATCCACTCAGCGCGTGTAAATGATTTTCTAAAGCAGCTTCTAAATGTTGAGATAGGGTTTTTTTGTCACCATTAAAAGATAAATTTGTCACTAAATCATGATGAGCTAATGCTAAATTATTGTGTGTCACATATAAATCAAAATTTAAAGGTAGACTACTAAGTGAGTGAGCTATATTAACAGCTTCTTCATAGGCATGAATACATAATTTTATAAGTTTTTGTTGATCTTCCTTGGTTGTTTGCGGCTGATTTGCTAAATGCCAGTAAGCGATACCCAGATTATTTTGAGTAGCAGCATAGGCTTGGGGAACATCAGCCGATGTTCGATATTTTAGTGCTTCATTATAAACCTGAATTGCTAACCGGAGATTTTCTACTGGTTGTGCATACTGGGAAAGATTCCAATAAGCAGTACCAATATTATTTTGAATCATGCCATATTTTAGGGGTTCATCTGTCGGTTGATAGTGAATAACTGCTAATTTATAAGCAGCGATCGCCCTTGTCAAATGTTCCACAGGTTGATTATACTGTCCTAGATGCCAGTAAGCTGTACCTAAATTATTCTGACAAGCAGCATATTTTAAAGGTTCTATATCCTCCTGTCGGTAACGCAACGCCTCATCATAAGCCACAACCGCCAAATTCCAGTTTTCCACCGCGTCAGCAAACCTAGCCAAATCACCATAGGCAGTACCCAGGTTATTTTGAATACGAGCATAGGTTTCCGGCTGCGTATCACCTGCAATTAACTTGAGCGCTAACTTATAAAAATCTATCCCTTGCTGAATATAAATCTTTGCTTCTTCAGAATTATCAGGAATCCGGTGCAACATCCAGTAAAGAGTCCCCAAATCATTCAAAACATCTGGAAGTTGTGGAGAACTTTCATCATAACTAACAGCCTCCTGATAAGCTAGAATTGCGATCATCAAATTTTCCACCGTTGCTCGTCCTTGCTCAATCTGCAACCGATAGAAATTCCCCAGATTCTGATAAGCTATCCCTAACTCTTCTCCCTTAGCCTTTTGAATATGTAACTGTTCAATCTCCCCCAGTATTTGTTGAATTTGCTCACTATCATCAGCATTTATTGTTGCCTTAATTAATCCTTGTAACTCCTGATTAATATGAGATAAGGTAACTTCGCTCTGATTCTTGGTAATTTGAGGAGAGGGAACAGGAGATGGTTCTGGTATTTCTGTAATTAAATCTGTAGTTGTCGTTAAAGGTAAATCAGGATTATTTGTGAATTTTATATCTGGAGAAATTTTTTCCTCATTCACAATTAAATGATCTAAATTCTCTCGTTCTAAACTACGGGAGTCAGCCACAACTTCTGAATAACCCCTATTATCTATAGTTGGTGTCGGTTCTCCCTCAAATACAAATACACCCGTGCGACAATGCCAAAATTTGGGTGCTGATTGCTGAATTGCTGACAACCAAGGACGAGAAACCCAAAATAACAAACTAGATTCTAAAAAACGACTAGATTCATCACCCAATAAATGTTGTTCACTCAAACGCAGATAATTCAAAAACAACCGTTGGACTGCGACTGGTTCTTTCGTCAGCATTTCCACCCCCACAATCTGAAATTCTGGAATTGGTAAAGGACGGCCAGGATTCTCCGTTGAACCTCCAACCAGTGGAGGTGGGTAATTAGCTAACCATTGGTTAATTTGTGCGATGGGATTAGGATCACCTAAATTTAAGCGTATTGTCACCAATCGTGGATAAGCTGGTGTACTAAAGTCTCCCACATTGGCTCTTTGATATATAACTTTGCCTACTGGATAAGCAAGGGTTGAGTGCAAGCGTGCTGCTATCCGGTTTCTTAAATGTAAATCATCACATATAGCAAATAAAATTTGTCTACGTAAACCCAGACTCAGAGCAAGTTTTAGGCGTTGATATACTTGCCGATTCAAACCAATGTTTTCTGTGTGTACGGTTTCATTCACGCTTGTATTTAGTTGGGTTTTACCCCTTGTTTCTGTATACATCCTGACTGAATAAATTAAATATTAATGTCACATCTCATAAATTGGATTTTCACGGAGATGCTCTCTTTTTCAGGATGAATCAAGTTTTACGGGCTAGAATGTCAACAAAAAAGACTATAATTATACTTGTATTTTGCCATTATAGCAAAAAATCAGGCTCTTGATCAAAATAAGAACCTGAAATCAGGAAAGGCTAATATTTAAAGGACAGTTTTCCAATTAGCTAACATTAGAGACAGTGAAAGCGACAAAAATTACCCCTCCAATTAAAAGCAGTGCTGCAATTCCTAAGATAATATAATTACGCTTTTGAGAGTTTGTTGGTGGTTCAGCTTGATAAACCTTGGGTTCTTTAGCAAAGTTATTGAGAAGACCACCCTCTTCGTTTGTGTAAGGCATGAAGTGATTCCTTATTATCTTTCTTTACTTAATGTTAAATAAATTTTACAGCACTCTCATAAAAATAAAAAAATAATTACATGAATCTAAAGAAGTCAGGAGTCACCGAGTCAGGAGTCGGGAGTAAAACTGGCTTGCTGTCTGGCTTTGAATTTAGATCCTGTACCTCATTAATCTGCAATCTGCGGTATCTTGACAAAATAGACAATTCATGTTTTATTTTGTGCTATTCTATTTTATCTAACTGCTAATTCAGGAATAGAATTCATTCCTAATTGAGTACGAAGTTCATTTGTCATCAAATTTTTGTTAAACTGTTCATAGTGATTTTTATTTTTGAATCTCAATCAAAACACCATAATTATGCAAAGAATTTCTATAGAAAATTTTGGACCAGTGAAAAAATTTGAGGCTGATGTTACGAATATAATGCTGTTAATTGGACCCCAAGCAAGTGGCAAAAGTACAATTAGTAGATCTATTTTTCTATTTAAGTCTCTTAAAGATGAAATACTTAATTATATCTATGGAGATAATCTAGCATCTTTTTTGCCAAATGATCATAGATATAATGACTTATTAAGGTTTATAAAATTCAATTTTGTCCAATATTTTGGGCTAAAACCAGATTGTGCAGAATTTAGAAGTACATATCAATATTCAAGTGAAAAACAAATAACAATTTATAAATCCGAAGATAATTTAGATGTAAAATTCAGTTTTACCTTAGAAAATGAATTAAACTTGCTAATTACAGAAATTTTAAATTATAAAATTATTTCTCAAGAACAACATAATCCATTTAAATCATTAGAAGAATTACGAGAACTAGAATCAAACAAAAGATTACAGTTTAATTATTTTAAATCACGTATTGATAAAATATTTGAAGAAACACACTCTCCTGTATTTATTCCTGCTGGGAGAAGTTTAATGTCTACATTAACAGATCAACTTCAAGAAATCAAAAATCCAGATACATTAGACTATTTTACCAAATCTTTTGTAGAGAGAATTAATTTATTAAAAACTTACTTTACTGATGACTTAAATACTCTCATTGCAAATAAAGATGCCGCTTTAAATCTAGGTGATGATTTATCAAGACTATTAAAAAAAATCCTCAAAGGTGAATATAGATTTAATGCTGATATTGATCAAGAAAGAATTTATTTTAAAAATAACCAATATGTTAAACTACAATATGCTTCTTCAGGACAACAAGAATCTGTCTGGATTTTATTGCTGATATTTCGATATATTTTAGATGGAACGAGTGTATTTATGGTTTTTGAAGAACCGGAAGCACACCTTTATCCGGAAACCCAAAGTGATATTGTAGAACTGATTGGATTATTAGCAAATGTTTACAACAATCAAATAATTATAACTACTCATAGTCCTTATATTTTATCATCGTTTAACAATCTTTTATATGCTCACCAAGTGGGTAAAAATAAAGTTGGTGATGAAAGAGAAGCCGTAGAAAGTATTGTTAATAGTAAAAGTTGGATTGATCCTGATCGCATTTCAGCTTACTTCATCTCAGAAAATGGCTATGAATCAATTATTGATGAAGAACTAAAATTAATTCAAGCGGAAAAAATAGATAGTGCATCCAGTATAATTAATGACAAATTTAATGACTTATTCAATCTGGATGAATAACTATGTGTAACGATTTTTTTCGAGAAAGTGAATGTCAGGAATTTTGTGATTCAAGAAAAACCATAGTTGTCAAAGATTCTGGGAATAAACAAGAGTATAGAGTCACCAATAATAACGGTAAAGAAATTTGTAAGATTAGGGTTGATGGGTGCTTAATTAAAGAATCTGAAAGATGTGATTACCTAATTTTGTCCTGTGAGGATAAATCAGCGTTTTTTGTAGAGTTACAGCAGTTTGAGATCAAACGCGGTACAAAGATGGTAAACTTTAAAGATGTAAAAAAAATAAAATAATTGAGATGTATGGCAGCAGCATATTCGATTGATATAAGACAGAAAATATTAAGTGCTTGGCAAAATAAAGAAG
>NZ_JAQMSE010000134.1:0-5574 GCF_028330045.1 Aphanizomenon sp. CS-733/32 | reverse complement strand
GAACGAAAATCCCTCGTTTCAGGCTTTTGGTGATTAACTTCTGCTCAATAGCGAGCGCTCAAAAATCATCAAAAAATCACGTTAAAATGCCCGAAACCCATACCTCATATTTGGTTGATCCTGTCAATGCGTAAGTCCTACGTATTTAAAAATTCTCTAAATCTTAGATATTAGAGTTTAGGGTTTGAATACAATGCCCAAAATAATACCCCAAACATCCAACAACCATGTAGAAACGCGGCAAAAATACCAGAAAAAACTCCAATAGCAAACGTGAAGAGTAATACTACAATGATACCAACAGGAAGCCCCCAACCAAAGGTGAATGATGAAGCAGTTGTTTTAGGTTTTTGGGTTATTCCTGGAATAGTCTGAGGTGTAGAAACTGCTGGTTGATAAACCTTAGATTGAGTTGGCTGAACTGAAGACGAAGTAGTTGTAGATGTTGGTATTGATGGGGTGGTTATTACAGTTTGATGTTGAGGTTTAGAAACTGCTGGTTGCGAAACTTGAGATTGAGTTTGCTTAACTGCGGCTGAAGTATTTGTATTAGTATTTCCCGCAATTAAGTTATTAGCTTGAGTTTGATTTATTAGACTTATTTGGTTTGAATCTTTTAGTATTATTTGTGGAGTATTACGACCTGATTTTTGATGTACTTCAAGAGTTCCCGTAATTTTGATATAACTTCCAACCCAATTACTTAATTGAGTAATTGTTAAGCTTCTGGAATTAGATAAATTTTTTAACCCTTCTGAAAATATAACAATTGTAAAAGGACTGTAACCGTTGACGAGACTGGAAACGTTACCAAAGTTAATAAAAAATATATTTGCGCTCCTAAGATGGCGAGTAATAACAACTTTACCAACTACAGTTATTATCTTTCCTTCTTGCTTAACCAGTTCTAGGGTGTTAGTAGCTGCAAAAATCGTTGATTCCACAACAACAGATGGTTTTGCTTTCACAACACCAGGAAAAATATCAACACCAAGATTTGTAGAGCGATCGCACCAATAGCATTTACCATAAGTTCTACTATAGTAATGACTATCTACCTTGCCACATATAGTTAGCCTATCATTCCCTACCTTTAACGCCTCCAACCACTTCCTAGCCGTAGGGCGGAAATTAGGATTTTTATGCCCATCATTAAAGCATCTCAGAAAACATTGCTGAACCTCTGGATGCACAATCTCCAGGGGAATTGTTCTTGCTACTGCTGCAATTAAATTAGTTGACCCATTAACCCATAAACCCTGACAGATAAGTTCATTTATATCTGGAGTTTCCCCCGCACCAGTCCACTTTCCCTGAAAAGGATTATTACCACCAAATAATAATTGATAGATAATTACTCCTAACCGGAATCTATCATGTACTTCCGTTTGCTCAATCCTATCAAAATCTTTTCCAATCAGTTCCGGTGGTGTATATCCCTCAGAACCAACTAAACAATAATAAACCTTATCATTTTTCGGATTTTTCACCTGAAAAGAATCTGTATCAATAATTGAAGGTAAAGCCCGATTATTAACTAAAATATTTTGTGGTTTAATATCTCCCAAAACATAACCAGCAGCGTGGAGTGCTTCAATAATTGAGACAATATTCAGCGCCGTTGTGTGCAGAAACCGCCAATCAATCTCAAGTTTCAAAGCTTGACGACGACGGGGATTATAAACATCAAGAAGTTCTTTTCCATCCTTAATTTCTGGCATCAAAAAGCCCACACAATCACCCTGAGCATTTTTCAACGCCGACTTAGGCCAAGCAAAAGAAACATGATGAAGATGGGAATTTGGTTCTGTGGGTGGATTTGCTATCATTACCGCTAACTTCTGCACCCGTTCAGGTGTTGGATTATGGTAAATTTTCGCTAAATAACCTTTTTGATTAGTTCGCCAAATTTTCGCTTCACCACTATTAGCAATCTCTTCACCCAATAAAGTAATTGATTTTCCCGTACTGGCACAGGTAAGAACTGTCATATAATTTTAATTAGATGGGTTGAAATATATTTCTAAAATCCTAAAATCGTAGGTTGGGTTGAGGCTTTGCGTTCGCGGAGCGTGCCGGAGGCATAACCCAACAAAATCTCGAAAATGTTGGGTTTCATTCTTCAACCCAACCTACAATTTCTAAATCTCTTCTTCAAAGAGACACAAAAGCAAAGTTTTATCATCATCAGTACGAGAATTTAACCGCTCAGAATCGAGAAAATCCATAATATAATTATCATCATTTCCTCCTGGCTTATCTGTTTCTCGCAAATATTCCTCCAAAGGCTTAAAGAATGGCGCATGAGGTTTCCAATCACTCAAGCGAATTGCAACTCTTTCTAATCCATCAGTAGAAGCACAAATAAACTCTTGTTTTCCTGAAATTACCTGTACCTGCATTTCCTCCAGCGCATTAGCTGAAGTCACAAAAGTTGTTTCGTTGAAAAATTCCCCCTTATCTGGTTCAAACAATAATTTATATTCTGCATCTTGGGAACGCACCACCATAAATCCATCCCCAATTTGCATAGCTGCAACCCATTCAGGAGTCGCTATAAAAACTAACAGAGTACAAGCTAAATCATGAACAGAATAATCATTATTATCTGCTTTTTTCTTTAACACAGTAATAACATCCTTGACAAACTTAGTAAAAACTTCCTTAGCTTCCATTTCCGAAAGTGGTTGAGTAAAACCTTGTTTATCAGGAAGTTCATTAATATCAGCAAAGCATTTAATTACAGTTTCTACCGCCAATTCAGCACCAAAATGAGAATATTTGGCACTCCCAGCACCATCAGCAACTGCACCCACAATCACATCTTTAAAAATGCGATAATTTCCGCAGTCTTGACAAGGTATTGGTATTTTTTGCTTTTGATGACTCGTTCCCACAGCAGAACGCGCTATAGCTTTCCAACTCACAATAAATAAATCCTCAAAATCTAATCTTTAAATTTAAGTTTTCGGCGAATATAATAGAGCCTACGGCACGCTGGCGCGAACGCTACTACACAAACGAAGTCCACCTTCGTGGACTAATGAAAAATCAAGATTTTTAACCCACGTTCGCGTAGCGTTCCGAAGGAATAGGTGGGTTTTGCCTGTGTAGCCGCGATTTATAATCGCCTTTTCAAACTATTCAGATTATGTTGTAATTTGCCCCCATCCCACCGGCGGTAATGCTACAGCTTCCCCTACTTTGCCACTAGAAACCCGTTTCATGGAGGTGGAAAGCCAAACAAATAAAGCGCGAAAATCTAAGCCATTCAGCGTCACTGGAGGACGTTCTGGGGGTGCAATTTGTCTGAGTTTATTCATATCTGCACCCTCAACACCAACAGTAAAAAACAACATTCGGCGCTGTGCTTCTTCTTCCCTCACCCTTTGCGCTGCACCCTCCCAAGCATCTGTAGGCGCACCATCGGTAATTAAAAACACCCAAGGACGATAATAGAGAACACCGTTATCCTTATAAGACTGTTTGCGTTTTTCCAATAAATCCAAAGCGTATTCTATGGCTTCTCCCATTGGTGTCACACCATCTGTTTCTAGCTTAGGCGGTGTAAAATGGTCTATAGTGACAAAATCTTGCGTCAGTTTCACCGGTCCAAAGGTGACAATAGCAACTTCTACACTTAAAGAGGCTTGAGCATCTTTCATCACATCCTCCTTGAAAGCCGCCAAACCTCTATTTAACTCCTGTATAGGTTGTCCTGACATTGAGCCAGAAGTATCAAGCAAGAGAATTACCGGACAACGATTTTCCGGGTTTTCCACAAATTCAGGCAAACCTACTGGCATTTTTGATACTCCTGGTTAATCAAAATGAGATGCAAAATATATAAACTAGGTTTTACTTATTACTACATAGCTTAACATTAGTGTTATTACAGAATCAATACCCATAACCATTAACAGTAACGGTTTAGCAGTGCTAAACCCTACGAATAGACAGAATTTATTTTTTGCCCAAAATCCCCCAATCCGGTAAACTCAGAGATGCTGCGTTAATCCCGAATATGTCCGACTCCCAAGTAAGTGCTGCTGTTGCGAAACTCTACGATACCTACCCTTTCCCCCCTGAACCCATCCTCGACGAACCACCACCAGGTTACAATTGGCGTTGGAATTGGTTAGCTGCTTATAGCTTCTGCACAGGTAGAAAACCGCAAAAGCAAGATATCCGCATCTTAGATGCTGGTTGTGGTTCAGGAGTCGGCACAGAATATTTAGTACATCTCAACCCCCACGCGCAGGTAGTGGGCATAGATTTAAGCGCTGGTACACTAGAAGTCGCAAAAAAACGCTGTCAAAGTTCCGGCGCTGACCGTGTAGAATTTCATCACTTAAGTATCTATGATGTGGAACAAATTCCCGGACAATTTGATTTAATAAATTGTGTTGGGGTGCTTCATCATCTCCCAGATCCCATTCGTGGTATCCAAGCATTAGCGAAAAAACTCGCTCCTGGTGGTTTAATGCACATTTTTGTGTATGGAGAACTGGGAAGATGGGAAATACAACTCATGCAAAAGGCGATCGCCCTTCTCCAAGGTAACAAACGCGGTGACTATCGTGATGGCGTTCAAGTCGGAAGAAAAATATTTGCTTCTTTACCAGAAAATAACCGCATTGTCAAGCGGGAAAAAGAAAGATGGTCAATGGAAAACCAGCGAGATGAATGTTTCGCCGATATGTACGTCCATCCCCAGGAAACAGACTACAATATTGATACATTGTTTAAATTCATAGACGCTTCCGAATTAGACTTTGTAGGTTTTTCCAATCCCGGATTTTGGCAACTAGAAAAGCTTCTAGAAAAATCCCCAGAACTAATTGAACGAGCCGCCGAACTCACAGAACGTCAACGTTACCGTTTGATAGAATTACTGAATCCCGAAGTAGCACATTACGAATTTTTCCTCAGTCGCCGCCCCCTACCCAAAACCGACTGGTCAGCAGATAACACATTATTAGCAGCCATACCTGAACTTAACCCCTGCATAGATGGGTTTCCCAGTCAATGCTTATTTAACTATGATTACCAAATAGTTAATTTATCAACAGCCGAATTAGAATTTATGCAAAGCTGTGATGGGAAATCTACCGTAGCAGAGATTTTAACCAAAGTTCAGTTTGATTTAGATGGAGTCAAAAATCTTTTGAAACAACAAATGATTTTACTGACACCCGGTTAATTAGAAGAAAACCAAACTTCGGGAAGTTCATCTACATCTTCCACCAAAAAATCTCGATACACCCAGATTCGAGAAGCATTGTAGAGATCATTAAGAATAGGTTTTAATACCCCATTTTTATCCCAAGGTTGAAGATCAGAATCTAGTTCACAAAAACCGACCCATGAATATCCTTGTTGCTGCAAATCCTCAGCCCTGACAAGGATTGCAGCCAATACAGCCAGATCATAAGGTTTTAGCTTAATCAGCAGAAGCCCCACGTCTCACTCTTAGGAGCGTGGGATGAATGCGCGTGAGTTGAGTTGCGTAGCCCAAATTGTATTTGAGCGTAGCGAAAACAAAGAAGGCTACAGCGACGAAACGAACAAAAT
>NZ_JAQMSE010000133.1:0-35690 GCF_028330045.1 Aphanizomenon sp. CS-733/32 | reverse complement strand
TTGCAAGGGCGACTAGAAGTCGCAGCTACACAGACGAAACCCACCTTCGTGGGTTCAAAAGCCTTGATTTCTCGTTAGTCCACGCAGGTGGACTTTGTTTGTGTAGTAGCGATTTCTAATCGCCGGAAACTTTTCAAACATCCTCTTATAAAATAGTGATATAATTAGAGTGGATAATTCTATTGATAATACTATGTCCATCAACGTCATCAAAGAACATATTGAAATCACTCCTGGTATTTGTGGAGGAAAACCTCGCATTGCTGGACATCGGATTCGAGTTCAGGATATTGTGATTTGGCATGAACAAATGGGAATGTCTCCTGATGAAATTCTCTACCATTATCCTAGTATTACCTTATCTGATGTCTATGCCGCTTTAGCATACTATCATGATCATCGAGAAGAAATTAGGCAACAAATATCAGAATCAGAGGCTTTAATCCAAGAAATTCAAGCACAAACTCCTTCGATTCTGCAACAAAAACTGAAAAAACGCAATGATAGAGAGAATTAAATTTCATTTAGATGAAAGTGTTAGTAATGCGATCGCGTTAGGTTTACGTCGTCGAGAAATCAATGTTACTACAACTTCAGAAGCCGGATTAATTGGTGTATCAGACAGAGAACAAATTGCTTCCACCCCAGAACGCAGTAGAGATTCAACTATTTGTGTTGGTGCATTTATACAGCGTAACCATATAACTACCTGTATTTTCATCTACCAAAAATCGCATCTAGGCATGAAAACTCTATGAAGTGTGAAAAGATACAATTGAGGCAAATTGGGAATGCTAAAGTTTCTTTACAAGAGACCAAAATCTACGGAAAATTGAACACAAGATAAATCACAATTATGCCCCTAACAACCAATCTAGCAGGCAGAAAAACTCTCTTGCACGGGGAAAGTGGGGTAGAAACAACCAAGAGAGCGATCGCCTTTCTTTCATCAAAGCCATTTCACCAAAGCGCGATCGCTTTTTTGATTTGTGGAAGGCGATCGCACTTCCCACATCCCCAAGAGCGATCATTCCTAATCTTGACTCAAAGGTATTTTACCGGAAAGTGCGATCGCTTCTTCTTCCTAAAAATGCTTGGTGGCGGCGGGTGATTATTTCTTCATTGAAGTTAGCAAATACTTCATCTGACATATCATTCCAACATCCAGCAAACTGCATATTTTTATTAAATGAAGGTTGAGATACTTCTATACCTAAGCGAAAATAATGAATAAAATTATATAATTCTTCTAATTTATCTGGTGGAACAAGATTTATTTCCGTAATAACTTTTGTGCGTAGGTTGAAAGAATCCATAACAAGTTAATATAGATTGATTGAGTGACAAATCAATTATATCTCACATTCCATTTATTTACAGGATGGCAACGGTCAAATGAACACTTTGTTGCGATCGCCCTACTTATCCCCAAGAGCGATCGCCTGTTTAGAGGATGTTTGAAAAGTATCAGAATTGATGGAGATCCCCTCAACCCCCCTTACAAAAGGGGGCTAAATTCCTCAAAGTCCCCCTTTTTAAGGGGGATTTAGGGGGATCTGTGGGTGTCAAATCCCACACGAAAAAGTTTTCAAACAACCTCTTAGGAGCTTTTCGTACTTGGTTGCAAAAAATAAAAGATTAGAGGTTGACATCCATCGTTAATCATTGCATTATAATATACTAAATATTTTATTAGATATCCCAATTTTATGCCAAGTACTGAATCTGATGATATACGGGAACATCGCATTAAAACAGAAATTCTTGTTGATGCGGACGACAAAGAAGAAAGGGCAATGGGTTGGTATTATTACTTAGATGATACTCTCAATTTTCCTTTTTTAGCCAGGTGGAAAAAAAAGAGTAGGAAGTCTTCAGTCGTGGAAGAAAAAGAAGTGGAAGTCCTGGGAATGGCTCCTGATGATGAATGTCTGAAAGATATGTTTGTGGAGGTGGGTTATCCAGGTGGTAAGGACGAGGATATTTTTACAGCCAAGTTGTCAGAAATTGAAGCTATAGATGCAGATGAAGACACCAAAGAAGCATTAGCGGATTGGCAATATTGGCTAGGGAGAGGGTATAAATTTTAATTAAGGTTTAAATCAAGGCTGAAAACAAACAGAGCAGATTTTGTTTCTTTGTTTATTGCCAAACTACAATGAAGACATATAGGAATCCGGGTTGATTCCTATATAGTCAGGAATCAATTACCCGCACATAAATAGCCCGTGCTATTTCCCGATCTATAGTCATAGATAAGCTACCCAATTTAATTACAAAAGTCGGAAATTGCTGTTCTACAGTAATTTTACTTCCTGTTTTAATGCCCATTAATATCAGCTTTTTTCTAATTGTCTCATCTTGACTTTGACAAACAGTAACTATGCCACAATCTCCTGATTTTAGCAATTCTAAAGAACAACCCATAATAGTAAAAGGAATAAACATTGTATTATCAAAATAAGAAGCGAAAATTGAAATGATGAAAGATGATAAACATCCTCCATCATTGTTAAAAATGAAAGGGTTTAGCATTGCTAAACCCCTACAGATATGTGTTATGATTTTCAGCCAGTAGGGTGCGTTGTCCCAAAGTGCAACGCACGATAATTTTAAACATCCGAAATATCCGACTCAGCAATTACTTTATCCTGGCAAATCTAATCTGCGTTTCACTGACTACCACAAAACTATCTGCTAACTGTTCCTGATGCTGCTCTAATACCTGTTGTAAAATATAGATTTTATTTGCAGAACGTTCATTTTCCAAACGCAGAAGAATCACACCCCGATGAGGGTACTGATCCCGATAAACTTTCTCGCCAAAATCTTTGTCGCTAGTTATTAAAATCCAATTTTCATCAAAAGCCTTTTGAATAATTGTGTCATCGTCTATTCCCCGTCCTTGTTCATAAACTGAGAAAACTTCATGACCTTTTTCAAGTAACCAGCGAGCGACAGCCACACCTGTATTTTCATCTACTAAAAATCACATCTAGGCAATCTCCGCAATCAAAGGCATGAAACTGGTACTTTCTAGAGAGCGAGATGCAAATAATAAACAAGCGCGAATATCTGCTTCTACTAAACCTTCATATTCTTCCAGAATTTCTGCGACTGTTGCACCATGTGCAAGGAGATTAAGAATATACTCGACGGTTAAGCGTGTACCCTTAATTGTCGGTTTTCCAGCCATTACTTTGGGATTTGTAGTAATACGATTCAGTATTTCTTGTTCTATCATATATTCTCAAGTGGTAAAGAGTATAGTAGTTAGATTTATTATAATAGCAAAATTGCTTACTGAAGTTAAGAAACTCAAAATATCTAACTAATTATCCTTTCACCCATCAATTACCCGCACATAAATAGCCCGTGCTATTTCCCGATCTATAGTCATAGATAAACCACCACATTTAATCACAAAAGTTGGAAATTGTTGTTCTATAGTAATCGTATTCCCTGTTTTAATGCCCATTAATATCAGCTTTTTTCTAATTGTCTCATCTTGACTTTGACAAACAGTAACTATGCCACAATCTCCTGATTTCAGCAATTCTAAAGAACAACCCATAAAAGTAAAAGGAGTAAACATTTTATCATCAAAATAAAAAGGACAAAATTGAAATGATGGAAGACGATAAACATCCTCCATCATTGTAAAATTGAAAGAGTTAAGTAATGCTAAACCCTAACAGATATTGTATTAGGCAAGGTAAGGTTCTTGGTGGGTTTTGATTGTGCAGTTAGAACGAGGATAGCTAACACACAATAGAGCGAATCCTTTGCCCATTTGCTCATCATCTAGGAAGACTTGATCGTCTTGATTGATTTCACCTTCAACAATCTTACCTACACAGCTAGAACAAGAACCAGAGTGACAGGAGAAAGGTAATTCAACCCCAGCTTCTTCTGCTGCGTCTACAATGTTTGTTTCTTCATCACACTCAATTGTGGTGTCTATATTTTCTTTTTTGTTGATCAATCTTACTTGATAGGTTGCCATTTTCCAATTCTCCTCAAACGTGAATGAAGTGAGTTTTTGAGTTACAGCAACGGACAAGGAAGGTAGGACATTAACTAATGATAAATAAAAGACTTTTAGCACTGTCACCTATTCCCTGTCACCTGCTATATAACTATTGTCCGCAAGGTACACCAGTGGGAGTACCATCATTGGTTTTAAAAGACTTGCCACAACCGCAGGTATCAGTTGCATTGGGATTGGAAAACTTGAAACCGCTATCCATGACTCCCTCAACAAAATCAACTACCACACCTGCTAATAAAGGCGCACTTTTAGCATCAACGTAAATCAACACATTTCCTTGTTGAGATACGACATCATCAGGTTGAGGCTTACTGGTAATTTCGATGCCATACTCGTAGCCACTGCAACCACCGTCTTTAACCGAGATGCGGACACCCTTTTTAGCGTCTTCGGTTGCAGAACCTTTTAAAAATGCCCGCAGACGAAATTCAGCCTTTTCTGTTAAAGTAACAGTCATTTTGTTTCCTATTCTGTAGCGAATATTCTGATTTGGGATGTGGACTTTGCAAAAAGTGGTACTTTACACCGTTGCAGTTTGAGATTGAGAATATCTCCAAGGGGCAGTATTACCGCAGACTGGACAATTGCGATCGCGGTGAGAACGACGTTTAGCAAATTCCATTCGGTTCAAGTCAATCGTCAGCAACTCTGACAACAGCGGTTGACTAAAACCAGTAATGAGTTTCACCGCTTCCAGTGCCGTCAAACAAGCCAAAGTTCCAGAAACCGCCCCCAGCACAGAAAACCCGCGCCGATCCCAATCCGGCTTTTCTGGAAACAGACAGGATAAACAAGGCGTAACACCAGGAATAATCGTGGTGAGGTAAGCCTCCATTCCATCCATAGCCGCCTCTACCATGGGCTTACGCCAGCGCACACAGGCTTCATTTAACAAATTGCGTTCCGTGAAATTATGAGCGCAATCCAAAGCCATATCCGCCGACTGCACCAACTCATCCACGTTTTCAGCGGTAATGTAATCGTGAACCACGTCCACTTGGACATGGGGATTGATGGCTTTGAGTGTTTCTTGGGCTTTAAATACTCTGGGTTTACCCACCCAGTCATCAGTCATCAAAACCTGACGATTCATATCATCCAGCCGCAAATCACCACCCCGGACTAGGATTAGCCGCCCAACGCCCGCTACTGCTAGGTAAAGCGCCGCCGTACCACCTAATCCACCCACACCTGACACCAAAACAGTCGCTGACTTCAGGCGCTTTTGAGCTAATTCGCCAAAATTAGGAAGCATCATTTGGCGACTATAGCGTTCCAATTCGGTAGGCGTTAGGTTGATCACTTTTTAACTCCTAATCTGAGGTGATTTCTGTCAGGGTAACTACATTTTTCCGCTTATCATTAAACACCTTGAACAGCTTTTGTTCGTGGGGTGTAGATTCTATAAACACCTGATAAGCTTGCTGTAAAGCTGTGCAATATTTCTCTAATCTTTCTTCGTCACCTATCTGGGGATAAGTATCATCAATTTGACTCATGAACTGAGAAAACTTTTTCAAAATATGTAAACGATTGACATTTACAAATTTTTGGTCGTAGGGCAGTTTGAAAAATATAAAAAACTCTTCTGCATCTACGAGCTTTTTGAATTCATCAATATTGGTAATCATTTAGAATTCTCCATTTTTTTGAGTTGTTGCTTGAGTCCATCTAACTGATAATAGATTTCATAGGTTTCCGCAGCAACATCCATCAGTTTGTGGTAGTCTGTGGGCAATCCTTCCGCTAAATCATGCAGATCCATTTTCATTTGACCTGCTTTACTATTTAGCTTTTTAATCTTGTTGGTGATTTCCTCAATTGTCATATTTTTTGTCCTTTGTCAGTTGTCCTTTGTCAGTTGTTCGTTGTTCAAATACCAATGACAACTGACTACTGACCACTGACTAATTAAAGATTGCCAACTTCGGGGAAACGTTTGGCTAAATCAATGCCTTTTTCGATAAACTTTGTGCCTTCTTCGTCTAATTTCTCGAAGGAATCAAAACCAAAACGATGGGCATCACGTAAGGTTTTGACAGTTAATAATAAGCGACCAGAAAATATTAAAGCCCAACCGAAACCTTCATGTCCCAATTCAACAACTACATTGGAAATAAGTCCGGTTTCCTTTTCAATACTGGATGCGATCGCCCGAAAGAAGGCATTAATGCGAGAAATTGTTGCAGGATCAATTTCACCTTCTACGGAAATTTCCCGTTTCTTTTTTTTAGTAACAATATAAGGTTTCAGGATTAATTCATCAGTCCAATTTCTGTAAAAACCATAGCTATCTTGCGCCCGGATTTGTTGAACTAATGATTTATGAAAAGGGGTTAAAACCACCTCTGAATTGTTACCAGTTCCATTCACATCATTTGTACTCATACTGTTGTCTCGTTTTCAAGTTCTTCAGCAAAACTAGGTTTTTTCTGGATTAAGGCTTTCCGTAACCAGGGTGGAGGATTACCTTTGAGGGTTTTAACTAATTTGTTGAGAATATCTTCAATTTTTTCCTCTTCAGATTTAGCCTTAACTGGGGTTACATTCTTCTTAATTAAACGAGCGGCTGCACTACCACCAATAGCGACAACATAAACAATTGTGCAATCATTTAGTGCTTGTAGTTTGGGGGTAATTTTATCTTCATTACCATCTTCTTTGAGATCACCTTCAAATTTGAGGGTTTCGATGAATTCATATCCATTATCGGAAATTTCATAAACATCAATTTCCTTAGCCCAACCAAAGTGAGCATTAACATGAATTCGGTCAGTTGTCGTAAAGGCAATTTTCACTTTCATACTCCTAAGAAGGTGACAGGTTACAGGTGACAGATAAGAGTTAAGAAGGTGACAGGTTACAGGTAACAAGTGACAGGGAAGAGTTAAGAAGATGACAGGAGAAAAGGAGGGAAGAGCGAAGGAAGAAGTAAAACACCAAAAGTCAATTTTTATCTACTTCTTGACTGTCACCCTTTGGGTTCACCAGTCGCTCATGGGGGAAACCCCCAAGACCGCGCTGGTTCACCTGTCACCTGTTCCCTGTCACCTATTCCCTATTAATTACTGATGACCATTGGTGCATGATTGTTGATTCTTCGTGTTCTATGAATAGGTTTCCTATCCCAAAAAGAAGCTCGATAGTACCGCGATAGCCTACTTTGGTAAATAGACCATTTCCTAATCGGTCATAGATGGGAATACCTAAACGATAGAGAGGAATTGAGAGGCGTTTAGAGATGGTATTGACGTTGGAATTACCAATCAATAAATCAGAACCTAATGCCAACTTTTCAAAATCCTCTAAATCACCAATAGTGACATTATTGATAGGAAGTTCTTCCAATAAAGGGGAACGAGTTGTGGTGACAGCGTTATGAATTTTTGCTCCCATTGATTGTAAAAATCCCACCATTGTCCACAACAAATCGGGTTCTAAAGCTAAAGATACTCCTTTAGAACTAAAATAAAAGTGAGTATCTAACATTGCGTCTTGCAATTGCCGACGTTGACGACGATATTTTTCAGGAACGGGATTTCCACTTAATAAAGATAATTTTTGCAGAAATTGATCTACAGGTTCTAATCCTGTTAAATCTCTAAATACTTGATAACTTGTTCCAAAGCGTTCCTCTAAAATTTGCGCCGCCCCTAACATACTTTCACCTAATGCTAAGGTAAACGCCGAACTACCTAAAGAACGCAATTGTTTGAGGGTTGTACCACTAGCAGTTATAGGAGTATAACCATCTTCCAAATGTCCATCTAAGGAAACACCCAAATCAGGAACAAAGATTGGTTCTAAACCAAAAGCTGTGACAATTTCTCGAATTTCTTGGACATCTCCAGGAGTGAGGGCAGAACCAGCTAAAATTGTGATTTGTTCGGGTTTAATTCCCCCAGCTTTAGGAATTTCTTTAACTATACTTTCTACCGCAACTGCAAAACCGTCTTGCAATGCACCTTTAAAATCAGGAGTAGGAGCAAAAATAATGGCTAAATGATTAAGTTCAGGATGACGTTCTCGAATATCTTTCAAGAACATTTCCATATCATCGCCTCTAGTTTCTGTTAACCCAGTGGTACACAAACCAATTATTTCAGGTTGTACTTTTTCCACTAAAGTGAGAATAGCTTGCTCAACATTTTCCTCACCACCCAAAATCGTAGTAACTTCCGTCATTGCAGTAGTAGCAAGGGGAATTGCTTCCCGAAAATGTCGAACCAAAACCACCTTTGCAAACGCCGTACAACCCTGAGAACCATGAAATAAAGGCATAGTTCCTTTCAAACCCAAAAAAGCCAAAGAAGCGCCTAAAGCCTGACTTTGTTTGAGGGGGTTTACAGTCACAGACTTTTCTGGAATAATTGCGATCGCCATAAATTAATCTTTCATAAATTATAAACTTCTGAACATCTAACAATCTTGTGGGATGGGCTTCTAGCCCGTCCAAGGGCAGGCAGGATGCCTACCCTACAAGAATTAACAAGATATTTCTTCCTTTGCGCCTGGAGCGCCTCTGCGTGAGACAATTACTCCCAAGGTGCTGGTTGACGAATTTGCTCCCACACAGGGCTATACAAAGCCTCAGTCAACTCCCGCGCCATTTCCACCATCCCCACATAACCCGCGTAGGGATGATGACGTTCTTGGTTAATATCTAAAAAGGGAATTCTGGCTTTGAGCGCAGTATATTGATTTCTGCCTCCAGCAATAAGCATATCTGCGTTAGTTTCTTCAATTAATTTTAGGAGTTCGGAGGCGTTCCCCTTCTCCAACATAATCCCATCATTACCCAACAAATTTTTGATTTTCGCTTTATCTTCTTCTGTACTTTTGCGGGTACTTGTGGCCACAACTTCAATTCCCAAATCCTTTGCAGCGGAAATAATTGACCAACTTTTCACACCACCAGTATAGAGAACAATCCGTTTTCCTTTTAATTTGGCTCGATAGGGAGCAAGGGCAATATCTAAAGCCGCAGTTTCTTCAGCAATGAGTTTTTCTGTGCGTTCCTGTAAATCAGGATCACCTAATTTAGCAGCCACAGTTCGCAAACAACGGTTAATATCTCTAATTCCATAAAATGACTCTTCAATGTAAGGAATACCGTAACGTTCCTCCATTTTTCGTGCCATATTTAAGAGCGCTCGTGAGCAGATCATCACATTTAATTTAGCCCGGTGAGCATAACGCACTTCTGCATACCGAGCATCACCAGTAATTTTCGATAAAACCCGAATCCCTAACTTTTCAAATAAACTTAAAACCCCCCACATTTCCCCAGCAATATTATACTCACCGATGATATTAATATCATAGGGTGTGGTATATTCCGGTTCAGCAGTACCGACTACATATTCTAGTAAAGCCTCACCACCAAAGCGATTCCCTAAATTTTTACTACCAATAAATCCGGGAGCAATCACAGGAATAACAGGAGTTCCAGTTTTTTCGGCCGCTACCTTACAAACTGCATCAATATCATCACCAATTAAGGCTGTAACGCAGGTAGCATAAACAAAAACCGCCGCAGGTTTATAATTTTCATTAACTTCTAAAATCGCCTTATAAAGCTTTTTCTCGCCACCGAAAATCACATCATTTTCACCCACATCGGTAGTAAAACCTGTTTTATAAAGCATGGGTCCAGAAGACAGACTACCACGACTTCCCCAGGAATTGCCAGCGCAAGCGATCGGACCATGTACTAAATGAGCAGCATCAGTAATGGGAACTAAAGCAATCATCGCCCCATCAAAGGCACAACCACCTTGAGCCGCACCAGGTTGAGCTTGTTGGGTACAGGATTTATTTTTCTTTTCTCCCTGTTTCTTTTGATTATGTTCGCATCCTGATTCACTCAGAAGTTCGTTAATTTTACTTTGGGTGACTTTCATTTTTATTCTTGTGCTAGATGGAGTTTACAGCCATGACAAATCTTGCTTAAAGTTAATCATCAAAATGATGATTTTGAGAAAAATATTGCAAATTAATAAAAATTATTTGTGGAACTATTGACAGCATGATCTATTGCTGGGTTTGTGTCTCTACAGAAAAGATCAGAGAAACTTGCTGTAATAGAGAATAAGTGAGAAATATCTCACAAATAATTTAGGATTACCACAGGATATAATAAATATAATAATTCTAATTCCCCGAAAATAACCAAGTTTTTATACTTAGCTTGGATTGATTGATAGATTTTCCGCAAAATCTGATTAACTTAATATTTACACAGATAAACTTTTAAAAAAGATATGTATTTATCTGTATTTTCTAGGGGTGGGATTTTCATAACATTTGGTTTAGCAAGAAAAAATAGAAAAATTGTCAGAAATGGCTAAAGCCACGCTACGCTATCAGGATATCCAGGATTAAAGGATGAAAAGGGGGATTTTCTCAGCAATTACCAATCTCAACTAGATAACTAGCAACTTGAGTTAATACCAATTTTACAGCAGTTTTCATGTATTTAGACCACACTCTTGATTCCTCTCTGCGCCTCTGCGCCTCTGCGTGAGACAAAAAATGTGGTTCATTTACCCGAACATAGCTGTAATTGAGACTGTATAAAAACATGAAATGATTACTTCATCCGCGTTTATCTGCGGTTAATTATTCTAGAAATCTTATTCCAGACAGTTCATTTTAGTATAAAAAGCACGTGCATAGGAGCTTGTTTCAAGATTCATCCCTCAGATAAATAAAAGCTAGAAATTGGAGATAGGGGATAGGATTTTAGGTAAATTGCCTATGTCCCCATCCCCTTTGTTGATTTTCCTATGATCAGGATGGGTTTACCCCACCCTTGCAGACATTCTTAACGAATTAAGTCGTAGGAAATATCGGTCTTACCAGCAACATTGGTGGTACGGTCAATTTCTTCAAATACTGTGTTAACAATCCAGTTCAACAGGTTGATGATACCTTTGTAACCAACAGTTGCATAACGGTGGTAGTGGTGACGGTCCATGATAGGGTAACCAATTCTTACCAAAGGTACACCACAATCGCGCCACAGGTACTTACCGTAGGAGTTACCAATCAATAAGTCTACGGGTTCGGTGAACAACAAGGAACGTAAATGCCACAAGTCTTTACCACCCCAGATTTTAGCGGACTTACCGAAGGTGCTAGAATCTAACAAGTCTTGCAATTCTTTCTCAAATACTTCGTTGGTGTTGTGAACCAAGATGTGTACTGGTTCAGCACCCATTTCTAACATGAAACCAACTAAGCTGTAAACTAAGTCAGGATCACCATAGATAGCGAAACGCTTACCATGTAACCAAGCATGGGAGTCAGTCATTGCGTCAACTGCACGACCACGTTCGATTTCTAACTCTTCAGGAATAGCCTTACCAGTCATTTGGCTGAGTTTCATCAAGAACTCGTCAGTTCCCTTGATACCCCAGGGACGAGCAACACTAACGTCTTGATTCCATTCCTTAGCAATGTATTCGCGGGTCTTGGTGGTAGAGTAAGCTTGAAGAGCAATAGTAGCCTTAGCGTTGATAGAATCTGCTGCATCTTCTAGTTTAGTACCACCTGGATACATATTGTATTCACCATCACAAGGTGAATCAACATAATCACTGTTGTCAGATAACAAGGTGTAGTCAATACCCATTAAAGAAGCAATCCGCTTAATTTCGCGGTTGTTTTCTACGTAGGTATCAAAACCAGGGATAAAGTTAATTTTACCGTTGCTCTTGGCTGTCTTTTTACCTACAGTTAAGGTAGAAAGAATTCCCTTCATCATGTTGTCGTAACCAGTGATGTGAGAACCAACGAAGCTAGGTGTGTGAGCAAAAGGTACGGGGAAATCTTGAGGAACAGAACCAGCTTCTTTTGCATTACCGATAAATGACTGTAAGTCATCACCGATAACTTCTGCCATACAAGTGGTGCAAACAGCGATCATTTTTGGCTTGTACAGGGTGTAAGAGTTAGCCAAACCATCAATCATGTTTTGCAAACCACCGAACACAGCAGCGTCTTCTGTCATGGAAGAAGAAACACCAGCAAATGGTTCTTTGTAGTGACGGGTTAAGTGGGTACGGAAGTAAGCTACGCAACCTTGAGAACCTTGAACGAAGGGAAGAGTACCTTCAAAACCAACAGCCGCAAACATAGCGCCTAAAGGTTGACAACCCTTAGCTGGGTTAACGGTTAAAGCTTCACGAGCGAAGTTCTTTTCCCGATATTCCCAAGTCTTTGTCCAATCTGCTACTCGTTGTACTTCTTCTTTGGTGTGACCGTTTTCAAACTGTTTTTTGTTTTCAAACAGTTGTTGATATTCTGGCTGGTGGAATAACTCAACGTGGTCCTGAATCTTATTGGGATCTTGAGGCATTTTGCGTATCTCCAAGCTTGCTGTGTATGATGTTTGCGATCGGTGGAGAGTGGGGAATGTGCCTCAAAATTCAGAATGCAAAATCCAGAACTTTGAATTTTTAATTTTGAATCTTGACTTCCCAACTCTCCTGGGGTAAAACCCCAGACTATCTTTTGTTCCCTAGACGGCAGCCTTAGCTTTAGCCTTAGCTTCAGCTTTCTTGTTCCAGGGAGCGCCGATTAATCCCCAGGTTGGGCTGTTGAGTGCCAAATCCATGTCCCGAGCGAAGATTGCGAATCCGTCGTAACCGTGGTAAGGACCGGAGTATTTATTTTGATGGTTTAATGGTTTTATACGTATCCTGCTTGGTAACTTCTTTAACTTCTTTGTTGCCTCTGAAGATTATGCTTTCATTATGAGTTAATTAAAATTAGTAAGTTGCTTTTTGGTATCTCTGTTTAGTATAATTTAGTGAATCTATATAACCAAAAGGTGCAAATTGCAATTTAGCTAAATGAGTGATTATTAACAAAACATCATAATAGGTAATGATTATGTCCAATTCTTCAGACCAGAAAATTAAACACAATTTGCTGTTAGAGATTATAATATTCTTATTATTAAAAATATCCATATTTATTATCGTCAATTTCTCGCTCCAGGGATTTGAAGATAATTTGTTTCTGTTCTTCATAATGTTCGGGCTATTTGTATTTAGCGTTTTATATTTGCTTGTAAGACTGTATTTTTTTTGGAAAAAACCCAGTCCGACCAAGCACTTTATTTTCAAACTTCTGCACCGAAATAGCATTATGTGTATAATGTTATTTCTTTGGTTCATCTATATCAATTTGTTTCATGCTTGGTTAATCAAGGCACCCAACGTTACAGTTAAGTTATGTGGCTCTGTCACACTTGGAGAAAAGTTCGCTCCTCATTTTATTGAAGCAATAGCTTCCAATAATGGTGCTAACAAAATCAAAAAATCAGACAATAAAAATAAAAAAAATATCACGATAGATGCCAATTTTCCAAATACTAAAGATAAAAAGGATAATCCTTTCCAAGGATTAGTAAGATTTATTGTTGATTATGGCGGAACAAAAGATGGAATTAAAAAACTAAAACAAAATAAATGTGATATAGCAATGGTCTCAGAGGACAATGACAAAGTAAATGTCGGTAATTTTGACAAAGTAAAACTGGGTGACGATACTATTGCAATTATTATTAATGATAATAATGAAACAGCAAATAATTTCCAGAGTCATCAAATTAAGTCTATTTTGGAAAATAAACAATATAATAATGAACAATGGCAAGTATTTTGTAGAAAAAACTCAGGAACAACCGACACCATTATAAACAAGTTAAAACTTGAGGAAAAATTATTTTATAAGAATTGCAACGAGGTTGCTACTAATAAAGAAATGTGGGATAAAGTCACAACTACTAATAAAGATAGTAAACCATCTATTGGGTATTTAAGTTATTCTTTTTTAGTTGATAAACCCTATAGCGATAGAAGAAAATATTTAACAATAATAGATAATCAAAAACCAGTTGATCTATTAAGTAATTATTTCAAGTATACTGATAAGCTTGATGATAAGCTTGATGATATATATTTCATTAACGAGAAGTATAAGGTAAACCGTGAATTATCTTTTTATACCCAGAAAATTTCTAACAGTACGCAATTAAAAGGTATAGTCAATTCCGTAAGGGAAGAAGCAGGTATTTTGGGGCAGAACATTCTAAAATCAGAGGGTTTTGTAAGTGTATCTTTAGGCAGCATTATCGCTAATCAAGGTCAAAAGTATACAGGAAGCGTAATGAAACAGATTTATAATAAAATTCGTGAGCGAGGTAGTAAATTTGAATTCATCAATACTCAGTATTTTTCAACAGATAACTATAATCCAAAAAATCCAGAAGAGCTACTTACATTGTTAAAGCAAAAGTACAACAGTAATAGTCAATTTGTTCTAATTGGTCATGCAAGTCCAGTAGGAAGTTCAAGATATAATCTAAGTTTATCTTTTAAAAGGGCACGTCAGATAGCAACCCTACTAAACAGCAAAGGTTATAAAAGTGTTCAAACTTATGGCTTTGGTGATGAATATCCTTTAAATGAAACTGAAAGAGATAATAGTGCAAGGGTTGAAATTTATGATTTAAAGGTAATAGAAAAAGTTTATAAGGAAATTAATTCAGCTACTAATCAGTAGCTAAATGTTAGGAATTATGGTTATGTTGATTCTGTTTTACCAAACAAATGTTTCCCTACAAAAGCAAAAAAAGAATCATTCTGTTTTTCTGCTGATACCTTAGATTCAGTGCTAGATTCAATATCATCACTTTCTATATTATCTTTTTCCAACGGATTATCAATAACTGGATCATCATTTTCCAAGTCTAGTGTCGCATTTATATGTTGTGTAATTAAATTATTTGCATCTTCTAATATACTCTTATCAATGTGTTTATTTTGATAGATAGCCGTAATCAAATCATTTACTACTGGGGGTATTCTATTATTCCATTCTTCCATAATTTTTGTTCTGAGTGTATCTTGACTATCATCAAAAACTCTTTTCTGTCTATAATAGGGTTCAGGATTAGGATAAGCATCTAAATAACTTTTACATAGGGTTGAAAGAGATAATGAGTAAACTAGACTGGTCTTAGGATACATTTTTCTATGGAATTTACGTGATAATATTGCAAGGGTAGAAACTAAATTTCCATAAGCTTCACTTAAATCAGAAGCACTTGCTTTATCAGCGTCACGAACAGCAACTTTTTCTTTGAAAGAATAAAAGGGAACATAAGGTATTTTTAAATAAAGAAAAGCACTTTTTTGCAGTGACTCCAACCTCATTCTCATTCTATTTGGAATATACTTTCTAAATTTTTTATCAAATTCGTCTTGGAAATCATCTAACAATTTTTTTTCACTATTATCCACTCGACTAGGCACAATAACTAAAGATAAATCTCTCCTATTTCTTCCCTTTTCAATTAAATCAGGATTAGATAAACTTTGTGCCATTTTTAAACTACCATCAATATTCTGTCCATTTGGTGCAACAAACATCACTACAACATCAGCTAATTGATAAGTACAAACTCCTCCCATTTCAGTGACACCAGTACGGCTATCAATTAACACTACATCAGCAAATTTAAGCAATTGTTCTCTGAACGATTCAAAAAATTCTTTGCCACGATAATGATCATAAAAATCATTCCAATCAAATGAATGAACCTTGCTGGCATATTTTGAGAATTCCCCCTCACCTCGACATCCAGAAGGAATAATATCTAATTTACCTCCTTTGTCATTTTCTTCATAAAGAGGAACAATAAAGTTATTAATGGGTTCAACCGTAAACGGAATTTTATCTTCTTTTGAACCTTCTGATGTATTTTCAGATTCTTGGTTAGGTAAATGGAAAGAGTATGATTGCTTGTAAGAAAGCAATAAATCAATAACTCCTCGTTGCTCAATTACTTCATTTGGACTATATTTAACTTCTGGTATATTTCGTTTATTGGGTTCTTCATCTTGATTTGATATATCGAAAAAGCGTTCTAAACCGGGAGCTTCTAAATCAAAATCCACGATTAACACTTTTAATCCACGTTGATATAGTAACTCAGCAACGTTAGCTAATGCCATTGTGCGCCCAACTCCACCTTTGAATGAATAAAATGTAAAAATCATAAATCTCAACCTCCTTCACCAAAATAACTCCAAGGTCTATCGGATACGTTCTCTGTTTCTGGTACTAAAAGTAAACTTGGAACTTTACCTATTAACCAATTCCGAAAAATATGGTTATCGGCAGTTCTCATACATTTACTATCACTCAATGTTAAGCGACGATAAAATTCTAGATCAATCCGTTGTTTAATAACACCTGTTATACTTTTTACCACGTCAAATGCCGAATGAATAGGAGCAACCATAAGCAATAATGTATTAGAAGAAGCATCGAGGGCTGTACTTTTAAATAAACGCTGCATTTCAGGATGTTGCATTGAAATAACATCCATAATAATTATACATCCTTCATCCCGTAATTTTTTTAAGAGTTTAAGGCTATTCGGATTATCTTCATTTAGTTTACGAATATCAATAAATTGGGATACTATTATTGATTGAGATTCAACCTGCTCAATAACCTCATTAATCAATTGAGTAATATTTCTACTATCGCTATTAAAAGGTTGCCATTGTGTTGAGTCTGATTCATAATGATTAACCCAAGTAATAACTCCATTATTTGTTAATTGTAATTTTAAGTTCCGAAAATTTTCCCGTAGTTCAATGTTATAATCAGAAAAAACACTTTCTGAATATAATTCTTGAGCTTCGCTGTTATTCATAACTAATAAAACAATATTAATTCTATTGCAGAAATGTTCAAGATATTCTTCGTTCAAAGGATCAATAGTTATTAATATATCTCTAGAAGTTCTGAAAACGCTCCTAAAATTGTCGCCGCTTTCTAAAGAATGACTAATATTTTGAAAAACTTCGATTATTTCTTGAGATTTACTTAAACCAAATCTATTTGGTATATTTGGATAAGATGATTTTTTTAGCTCTTCAATTAATGGATGAAAACGAGTTAAATAACTATCATTCAAGAGATTGATCCAATCACTAGTAATCAACAGGTTGTTTATAACTGTTCTTAATTCTGAATTATCAGGTCTATATTCAGAAATTGCACGCAATAAATCTCTAATTGTTCCGTTCGCCTCTGCCCATTGAATCAGCTTAAAAATGACAAATCTAAGTGTTGAATTTGAACTTGGAACAATTGCCGCCAAATTTTTATTTAAGCCACATAGAACCATCTCTTCCAACTGACATTGTTCTGGATATGCTTTAAGCATAGCATTGACTAATTTTTCAACATCTGTACCTTGTAAGTTCATAACTCAATTCCATGATAATAATAGTTTTTTGTCTTCAATTTATAAATTTTTTTTCCAATCTTCAAGTTTTAAACCCTCATATTATTTTTCTTGCTCTCTTCAACAGGATTAATCAAAGGAATAGTTAAATTATACAAAATTAACAAAATTGATCCATAAACAGGATTATAAAAACTCAAGCTATTAAAAGGTTCTCCTAAAGCAAATACCCAAACAATAAAAGCAATAGTAGAAATGCTCGTTTGTTTAATTGCTAAAGGCTTTTTCGGTTCAAAAGTCTGCTGAATAATATAAACAGCCGTTAATCCAGTAAAGATAACGAATAAAACCCATAATATAGTATTTGTGGGTATATTACTAGCACCTTTAATTAGTCCTGTCATCGCAATCCAACCGCCGACAATTTCAGTGGGAATATATTTTATTAACTTATCAAAATAGCCGTCTAACTTTGCTTCTTCACCCTTAGCTTGTAGTTGACTGGTAATAATTCTCCGTCCCATAATAACTCCTTAAATTAATTTAAAAAATCTTTAATTTCTTGATAAATACTAGCAAATAAAATACCCTCTCTAATTGAGCCAAAGGTTTTCGCTTTTTGGGCATGATGTAAAGCTACTAAATACCAATTTTCATCAAAACAAGGTGAACCACTTGATCCTACAGCGGTTTTATTCACATATTGAACTAAACCACTATTTTGGTAGACTCCGATAATACCATCTTGACTGATTGATAATTTCATGGAGTCCCCTTCAGGATGTTGTAATACACTAATTCCCATCCTTTCCAGAGGTAATTTATGACTATCCCAACGAGCGGGTTTAATATCAGTTGCTTGAGTAATTTTCGCCTCCACTTGTAATAGAACATAATCTAAATCTTCTGTTTTACTAAAGCATAAAATTGGGTTTTCTCTATCTAATTGAAAAGATTTACCTTGTGTTTCTACTCCATTATCTGAGGTCAAACAGCCAAATTTTAATATAGCATTTAAAGCATTATTTTCTAAGTTGTCTTCATCTCTATATTTTAAAACATGATAATTAGTTAAGACTTTATTTGCAGTAATTAAAACTCCTGTTGCCATAATATCACGAGAGGTAATTTCAATACGGCAAACTGAAGATGATTGTGCGATCGCTCGTTTTAAAAATCCCACATCCCATAAATCAGGTTCAGGTTTTAACCAATGTTGAAGTTGAATTTCATCGGTTTCACCACGCCAATTAATATCGGGTCCAAAATCAGGTTTTTTGACAGCAGAATCTACAATAAACCGTTTCTTGATAACCATAGACTCATAAAATTGTTGGAGTTCTGGATTATCAGGATTAGTTTCATAAGCTGCTATAATTAGACGCGAGATTTTGCCTCTAGGAATTGCCCATCTTGTCACTAAATTAAATACTAACTGGGTGAGATTACCACCTCCAGCGATCGCCTCTAAATTTTCTCCTAATTCAAACCGAACCATCATTGCTAAATCCTCTTGAGTGGGATAAGCACTAATAATGGCATTCACTAATTTTTTTAACTCATCACCAGATGGATTCATAGGATTAAAGCATCTTATACTACAAAACTCTCCCCAGACAGATTTTAGCATAACCTGGGTACAGTGATTTGTGATACTTGTGATTCCATTATTAATTCTTAATATTATATTGCCGATGCCTACCCAATTTATTTAAGAGGATGTTTTAAAAGTTTTCGGCGATTAGAAATCGCTACTACACAAACAAAGTCCACCGACGTGGAGTAATGAAAAATCGGCGTTGCTGATTAAGGGTATGAATTTTAGTCTCACGCAAAGGCGCAAAGACGCAAAGGTAAGAGTTTTAAAGGTTCAATTTGGGAATTTCATACCTCATTTCAGCAACGGCGAAAAATCAAGACTTTTGAACCCAAGTTTGCGTAGCGTTCCGAAGGAATAGGTGGGTTTCGTCATTATTCGATTTCGTTATGTTTGCAGTAAGCAATGTCAGCGATAAACTATGTTTGCAATTAACTGATTTATTTTGACTCTAAATATAGTCTGAAAGATTCAGAATAAGTCTCACGCAAAGGAAAAATTAAATTTCTCTGTGCCTCTGCGTCTCTGCGTGAAATAAATTCATATTCTTAATCAGCAACGCCAAGGATTATGAAAGAACAGCTACTATGGGAATTGGAACAAGTAAATCTGCGTTTGAAGTCTGCAAAAACCAGAGTAACAATTCGGGAATCAAATGGATGTCTGCAACTACGGGCAACTTTACCCATTAAACCAGGAGATGAGGACATCAGGGGAACTGGCAAAAAACAATACAATCTCAGTTTGAATCTTCCAGCAAATTTACCAGGTTTAAAAACTGCTGAGGAGGAAGCTTATGAGTTAGGTAAGTTAATTGCTAGAAAAAGTTTTGTTTGGAATGATAAATATTTGGGAAATGAAGGAATTAAAAAGGAGTTAAAAACTATTGGTGAGCTATTAGAAAAGTTTGAAGATGAATATTTTAAAACCCATAAACGCACGCCGAAAAGCGAACATACTTTTTTCTATTATTGTTCTCGAATTAAACGTTATACAAATGCTGATGATTTGGCAATTGGGGAGGTTTTAATTCATGCGATTGATCAAATAGATAAGGAATGGGCTAAATATAATACTGTGAGAGCTATTTCTGTATTTTGTCAGCTTTTTAAAATTGAGATTAATTTAACTAATTATTCCAAAGTTCCTGAAAGTAATTCTCGTAATGTTCCTACAGATAAGGAAATACTTACTGGATTTTACAAGTTTGATGAATATCTCAATAACAGAGGCAAACAAGTTAATCAAGATGTGAAAGATAGCTGGCAACTTTGGCGGTGGACTTATGGAATGTTAGCGGTTTTTGGTTTACGTCCCAGGGAACTTTTTGTTAATCCTCATATTGATTGGTGGTTAAGTGATGAAAATACAGATTTAACTTGGAAGGTTGATAAAGATTGTAAAACTGGTGAAAGGGAAGCTTTACCTTTATATAAGGAATGGATTGATGAATTTGATTTAAGTAATCCGAAATATTTAGAAATGTTGGCAACAGCAATTAGTAAAAAAGACCAAAATAATCATGCAGAAATCACGGCTTTAATCCAAAGAGTGAGTTGGTGGTTTAGAAAAATTGGTTTAGGTTTTAAACCCTATGATTTACGTCATGGTTGGGCAATTCGAGCGCATATTTTGGGAGTTCCTATTAAGGCTGCGGCAGATAATTTGGGTCATAGTGTGCAGATTCACACGAAAACTTATCAACGTTGGTTTTCTTTGGATATGCGGAAGTTAGCAATTAATCAGGCTTTGAGTAAACGGAATGAGGTGGAGTTGATTAAGGATGAAAATACAGGATTGAAAATGGAGAATGAACGGTTGAAAATTGAGGTGGAGAAGTTGAGAATGGAAATGGTTTATAAACGGAGTTGATTTTTGTTAAGGGAGAATCTCATTTTTGCGTGATGTGGTATAGTCGGTCAATAAATAATTATCTCAACCACTTATCTAAAAAATGCTATGATCAGTAAATGGGTAAATTAAGTAAACTAATTAAATATCTTCTCTCTCGTCCTCCTGAAGCTAGATTTGAAGAAATTAGTTATGTTCTTGAAGCTTTTGGATATCAGGAAACTAGAGTAAGAGGAAGTCATCACGCTTTTGAGAATGAGCAAGGAGAAGTAATTATTATTCCCAAAAAAGGTGGTAAAAAAGTCAAACGAACGTATATTGAAGAAACAATTAGATTACTAGATTTGGAAAATTGGCAAGATGAAAACTAATTCTCAACTTGAGCATCAATCTTTAGAATATTACCTATCTTTAAAATATCCCATGTCTATTTATCCAGAAGAGGACGGAGGATATACAGTAATTATTCCTGACTTACCAGGTTGTATGAGTCATGGCGAAAGTTTAGAGGAAGCGATAGAAAATATTAATGAAGCGCGAGAGTTATGGATAGAAACTGTTTATTGTAGTGGTAAAAAACAAATTCCTTTACCTTCTAAACTAATTTCTATTTAATTTCTAAAGATTCACTGATTATGGATATAAAATTGATATTGAGACTTAGTGAATCAGCAATCTATAAAAGTTTTGAGAGGGAGGGAAGTATAATAATATGGCATTAGTAACCCTGAACCAAATACTTAAGCAGTTGGAAACTCTTGAAATAGGAGAACTTCAGCAACTTAATCAGATGATTCAAAAATATCTTGCTGATAAAGAAGAAAGTGTCAAACAAGCAGCATTTCACAAAGCGTTGATTGATTCTGGTTTAGTCAAGCAAATCAAGCAACCTAATTATGAACCAATCTCAGAAAGACAACTAATTTATGTTGAAGGAAATCCTGTTTCTGAAACTATTATTGAGGAACGGCGTTAGATGGCAATTTATTTCATAGATAGTAGTGCATTAGTTAAGCGTTATGTTAACGAAATTGGATCAGCATGGATGTTAGGTTTATTTGATCCAAGTCTAAAGAATGAGGTATTTATAGCAGCAATAACTGGTGTGGAAATAATTGCTGCTATTACCAGAAGATCCCGTAGTCGAAGTATTAGCATGACGGATGCAATATTAAAGGGTTATATTGCTGCTGAAAAAGCTGATTATAAAAACAGTTATTTTAGATGATTACAATTGTTTGGTGATATGATATAATTATTATTTATTGAATAACCATCAAACTCTTGATGCAGTCTCCTGACATTGTGACAATAATTACGAGGAAATAGTCATGATAAATTCATTAAAAAAACAATCATCCGAAGATTTGAATTTAACTGAATTGATTGTAAACTTATTAAATAAATTGCCTATTGAAAAGCAACAAGAAATTTTGTCTTTTACTCAATTTATATCTGAAAAACATCATACAGAACTTGAAAATCAAGTTTCTTTTTATGATGTAGCTAAAGACTTTATTGGTGCTGTAGATAGCGGATTAGGTGATCTCTCCACTAATCAACAATATTTGCATGAGTCCGTACATGAAAAATAAAATTATTATTGATACGAGTCCATTAGTTGCTCTATTAGATAAAAGTGATAGTTATCATCAATGGGTGACAGAGAAAGTAAAAACATTACCTCCACCTTTTCTAACTTGTGATGCAGTGATTACTGAGTCTTGCTTTTTATTAGAAAGAGCATATAACGGTCAGAACATTCTGTTTTCTCTTTTAGAAAGTGGTCATTTACAACTAGCTTTTGATTTAAAAAATGAATTAAGTCAAATTAAAGGATTAATGAATCGTTATCAGTCTGTACCTATGTCTTTAGCGGATGCTTGTTTAGTAAGAATGTGTGAATTATATGATTCTAGTGAAATATTCAGTTTGGATAGTGATTTTCTAATCTATAGGAAACATAAGAATCAACCTATTTCTATGATTATTCCTGATTCTTTATTTTCTTAAAAAAATTGGAGGTAATGTTATGGAAAGTATGAAAATTAAAACACACATTGGTAATGATAAAATCATAAAAATTGAACTTCCTGATGAATTTGCTGATCAAGAATTAGAAATGGTGATTGTATTCCAACGTATTGCCAAAACATCATTAAAATCTGAAAATAAATCTCCAAAAGAGTTAGGATATTCTCAGAGATTTTTAGAAGAAGTAATAGGTAGTTGGCAAGGTCAAATGATTGAAATTCCAGAACATTAGCAAATAATCTCACTCTAGTTACTCACAATACCCGCGAATTTAGCCGTATTGAGATTTTGAAATAGGAAGATTGGGAATAGATAAGTTAATGTTGGGTTTTATCAACCCAACCTTGTATCTTATGGTTTTCTAAATCTTACATACTTACCATTTCTGTTAAACCACCCTGAAAAAGCCCAGTTAATCCATCCACCATCACCTTCATTAAGAAATTCACCATGTTCAAAAACCCAAATACCGAAAGTTACACCGTCATAGACTGCCGAACCATAGAATTTCACCCCTCTAAAATTGTGTTTGTAATTTTGACTCAAATTAAAAACCATCACGTTATACCTCTGTCCAGCACCATAAAAAGCTGTATTCATGACATTTTTTACAAATCCACTGCGGTCTCTAGCAGATTTGATACTAGATACGATCAGGTTAGTAATGCCCAGAACATCTACCTGGACATCCAGATTGGCACTTGCTCTCTGCGCCATCATAGTTTTCTGGCTCTTTTCCTCTTGAGAGACGCTGGTACTACTTTTGCTGAGAGTGCTATAACCATAGCTAGATTCATGTGCAAAAAAGGGTGCAATCAAAGAAGAAAACACCAGTAGTCCCATAGCAGAAAAGTTGTTGATAGTTCGCGTAAATGATGCTGATTTGATGGTATGGTTCATAACTGCGTCAAGTAGGTTTAAATAAAGTTTTGATTGGTAGTATCCTCTGTTGATAGTCTCAAACTAGACTTGGCGTAATGTACTAAAAAGACTATGCAAATCCTTTATAATATGGAAGTCAGTAAGAGGCTGCTGAGATTAATTGTCTCATCACTAAATTATTGTTT
This sequence comes from Aphanizomenon sp. CS-733/32, assembly GCF_028330045.1. Taxonomy (NCBI): domain Bacteria; kingdom Bacillati; phylum Cyanobacteriota; class Cyanophyceae; order Nostocales; family Aphanizomenonaceae; genus Aphanizomenon; species Aphanizomenon sp. CS-733/32. The sequence continues at coordinate 11,814 of NZ_JAQMSE010000133.1, read as the reverse complement.
CTATAGGACAATACCTGATTACATCGGGAGTTTTGTAACGAAATTTCAACTGATTTGTCCGAAAATGCTGGATAATACCTACATAAATTAAGCTATAATAGCTAAAATGCTTATAAAATATACACTTTATGGATATTACAGAAGTTTTACAATTAGCTGATGAGTTAGTTTTTGTCCAGACGGGAAAACACTTAGATGATATTCAAGACACTGTGATTAAAGGTGTTTGGCAAGGACAGACTTATGAGAAAATTGCATCACAATGTCATCGTAGTGAAAGTCATGTGAGAGATGTAGGTTATAAACTTTGGCAAGTTCTTTCGGAACAATTAGATGAAGATATTAATAAACGCAATTTTCGCTCTACTTTATCAAGATTACAGATTACACCACCAATAATTATCCAAAATAATTATCATCAAAATAATACAAACAATGTTAATTGTTACTCATATAATCAAAATGATATTAATACTAAAAAATATGATAACTCTACCGAAAGAGTATCTCATGATTTAACACTATCTCCAAAAATCACCCACTTTTACAGCAGAGAAACCGAACTCCAAACCCTATCTAATTGGTTAATAAATCAAAACAATCGCCTTATCTCAATTTTAGGATTACCTGGCATTGGTAAAACCACACTGATTAAACATTTTATTGATATCAACTTACAAAAATTCGATGTAGTCAGTTGGAAAAGTATTAAACTATCTCATTCCTTAGATAACATCCTCACAGAAATATTAAAAATTACCAATTCCGATGATATTGAAAATAATAAATTAACTCAATTTTTAAATCTTTTACGTCAAAAAAAATGCTTAATTATCCTTGATGATATCCAAGAAATATTTATCCCTGGACAATTGGCAGGACAATATAAACCTGAATATAAAGATTATAAAGCATTTTTCACAAAGATAACAGAAATTGAACATCAAAGTAGTTTAATCTTAATCAGTCAGGAACAATGCCAGGAAATGCTATGTTTAGATCAAGAATTATATCCCGTTAATTGCTTGGAATTAGCAGGTTTAAATAATACTGAAATTATAATAAATATGAGATTAAAAGATGAAAAAAGCTGGTCAAATTTGATTGATTTATATGAAGGTAATCCAAAACATTGTTTAATTTATCTCCCGTTTTTAGGGAATATGTTAGAATAAATTCTTGATTAGAGAAATAAAAATTATAATCATGAACGCCATAGAACTATTTCCTACCCTGCGAAATCTAAATCGTGCAGACAAGCTAAAAGTAATGCAGTTTCTAGTTTCCGAATTATCTAGGGACGAAGAACCATCATTAGAACAGGGAGCAACCTATTCCATTTTATCACCGCTTAATTCCCATGCAGCCGCACATCAACTTGCCCAACTACTAAAAGCGGACGAACAAAAGCACAATGGTTAAACCTCAAAAATTTTCCTTTGCAGAGGAATATAATACCTTTGGTGTTCCTGATATCCCTCACACAGAAGTAGGATATGAATACTTGGTTAATATACTTGATACTCTCATTGATCAAATTGGTGAAGATGAAACCCATCCTCTTGCATCTCTTATGGAAGTTATTGGTGTATTAATTGAAAACTATGAAAATGAACATATTCCTGAGTTATTGTGATCTATAAAAATATGCTAGAAAAATTAATACTTCATAATTTCAAAAGCCATAAATCTACAGAAATTCATTTCGATAATTCCCGATTACATGGAATTGTAGGAAAAAATAGTGCTGGTAAAACAACAGTCCTACAAGCATTGAATAATCTAAGTAAACTTGCTGATTCATCATTCGTAAAGATATTTAAAGATGAAAATTTACCTCAATTCATTACAACAATTGGGGAAAAAGATATGTCAGTGACTGTGAGTGGTTTTTGTGATGATAACAGTTATCATCAGTGGGAAGTTTCCTATGGTTGGAAGCAGGAAAATCTTAAAGATTGGATTCCAACAACATCATGGAAAATAGATGGAATTGAAGATAGTTTTGAAAAAAAGAAAACAACACCAATTAAATACCCAGATCCAATTCGTAAATCTTTAAAATCTACTGTTTACCTAAAATTAATTGCAAGTAATCTTGCTAAACCAGCTTACAGTGAAGAAGTTACACCAAGAGTTGAATTTGATGGTTCATTATTAGCACCAACCTTAGATTTTTTGCGTGATGAAGCTCCAGATAAATTTCAACTAATAGAAGAAAAACTAAGTCGAATTGTCCCAAATGTCCGCAAAGTTGGCATCAAGCGAGCAAAAGTTCCAGTCATTCGCAAACGTTTAATCGAAGTAGATGGTAAATCTATTTCCTATGAAGAAACTCAGGAAATCACAGGGCAAGAAGTTATATTAGATATGAATACAGGTGAACGTATTCCAGCCCATGCAATTAGCGAAGGAACAATGTTAACTTTAGGATTATTAACGGTATTAATGAATCCTAATCAACCTAATTTAGTCTTATTAGATGATGTGGAACAGGGACTTCATCCTCAAGCACAACGGGAGTTAATGACTGTTTTTAAAGAAATCATTGCCGAAAATCCTAACCTGCAAATTATTTTCACTACTCATTCTCCTTATATTATTGATGCACTTACCCCTTCTCAAGTCCACATATTAAATAACAGTAAATCAGGTTTCACAATTGCCAAACGTTTAGACGAACATCCTGATGTAGAATGGGCAAAAGAAACCTTAACAACTGGTGAATTTTGGGATGCTGAAGGTGAAGATTGGGTAACAGAAGGAGAAGTCTGTGATTGAATTTATTGTCATAGTTGAAAGTGGTGCAGATGCCAGAACAGCGACTAAATTAGCGTAGTTGAAAGTGGTGCAGATGCCAGAACAGCGACTAAATTAGCGGAGCGAGTTTTGCAGGAAAAAATTGATTGGTTAGATGATGATATTCTGCAACATTGTTTCCAGTGGACCGGTTTAGAGGAAGGGACAGAATTTTCTTGTTGGAGAGACATTATCAAAATCATTGATGATGCAAAATCACAAATAAAATATAAACCTTCCAGATTTATCGGTCATGATAGTCAGGGTGTGCCTTTAAAAGCTGATGGTGCAGCATCTATCAAGATTCTTAATTTGGTACGGTTTCTGCAAAAAACACGACAGATTAAAGCCGTTATATTTATCCGTGATTTAGATAATCAACCAGAACGTAAAGAAGGAATTGAACAAGCACGTTCAGAATATATTAATAAAACACCAAAATTAGAAATTATCATTGGTGTGGCTGATCCAAAACGTGAAGCATGGGTTTTAAATGGGTTTATTCCATCTAATCAAGAAGAGGAACAAATTCTTGAAGAAATCAAAAATAAATTGAGTTTTGATCCTTCCATAGAATCTCACCGATTACGTGCTACTTCAGAGAAAGAACCTGAAGGAATGAGAAATGTAAAAGTAGTGGTTGAACAACTCACAGGAAATGATATGGAACGGGAAAAACTATGTTGGGAACAGACAAGTTTAAAACATCTACGAGAGAAAGGAGTTGATACGGGGTTGACAAATTATATTCAAGAAATTGAGGAACAATTAGCTGCAATTCTTGTATCTGAGTAAAAACTTTTATAGACTCATGCTGTATTAAATCATTCAGAATACGATCAAGGAAAATGGAAAGAATAATGCAAAGTTTAAACATCAATCAAACTATCACCGCTTGGTCATTCATTGCCGAAAATGTTTTTGTCCCTCACACAGAAGCAGAATATGAATACTTGGTTAATATACTTGATACGCTCATTGATCAAATTGGTGAAGATGAAACTCATCCTCTCGCATCTCTTATGGAAGTTATTGGTGCATTAATTGAAAACTATGAAAATGAACATATTCCCGAATTATTATGATAGCTTATCCAATGGGAAACAATACCTTTATAATGAGTAATTCTCAAACTAACCTTTATTCCCAGCCCAAAAAATAGTAGTATCTTGATACTCTTTAAACATTGAATCCACAGTCACCAAAATCATACTTTCCATCTGTGCTTGTGCAATGAGCATTCTATCAAAAGGATCTCGATGATGCAAAGGTAAAGCTACCGTTCTGAGTGCATGAGAAGTTGTAATTTCTAAAGATTTCGCCCCCAATTTCACCATGCGGCTAGAAATGTAACTATCTAGTGGTTCTGGTAATGGTAACTTACCAATTGCAACTTTTATCCCCATTTCCCACACACTAGCCACAGAAAGCCATAGTTCGTTGCTTTCATCAGCAATATGTGAAATAACCTGTTCATTTAAACGCTCAGGTTCAGCAAACCACCATAAAAAACACTGTGTATCTAGTAAAAGTTTCACCCCTCATTCCCCTCAAACGCTGCCAAAATGTCCTCTGGTAAAGGTGCATTAAAGTCTTCTGGAATTACGAATTTTCCTCGATCTTGTCCTAAACTATCTCTGCGGTGAGACGAAACACTAAACGGAACTAACTTAGCGACAGGAACACCCCGATTAGAAATAATAATCTCTTCCCCATGTTCTACACGGGATAATAGGCGTGAAAGGTTGGTTTTAGCTTGATGGATATTTACAGTTTCCACAGGTTTATAGCTAAGTCTACAAACTTAGTTTACTTTGATTCCTTAATTTTGGCAAGAATTCAAAAGAAAACTTCAAGTTACAATATGCTACATTTGAAACGGGATAGTCAAAAAGTTACACTACAGTTTAGGTTCCAATACTGTTCGGTTAACGAAAATTTCCACGTAAACAACCTATTGTATAAAACGGCGTTGCTGAATTGAGGTATGAAATTGAAAAATCAAAAAAATGAAACTCTTACTCTCTGCGACTCTGCGCCTCTGCGTGTTCGCGCAGCGTGCCGTAGGCATAATAAAATCATACTCTTAATCAGCAACGCCTATAAAACCAACAAATAATTGAAAATGTTGGGTTTCGTTCCGATTCCTCCGCAACGCTAACGCGAACAACCCAACCTACGTATTTTTGTTTTTTAGTCTTAACCGAACAGTATTGGATTGGGGTTAGTTGATTGCGTATCATTTATTGTATTGTGATGCAAAATCGAGGCATTACTGATGCACTAAGGACAGATGAACATTTTCAGCAAGGAGGGTTTCGAGCATTGTTGAGAAGCTAAAATTTTTGTACAATTGATTCATGTACCTGTAGAGCGATCGCTCTCAATATCTCAATATCTCAATTATATCTTCAAAAATAAAATGTCCGGTAAAATCTACCGGACAGTGCTTGTTTTCCCTTACTTTACACCTGTTGATTAAATTCAAATTTCACACTGGTGAGTTTTTCCGATACAACCCATAGTTTTTGAGCGATCGCTCGATCTTTGGATAACGGATTCGATTCCACCTTGACTGGATAACCACCTATCTCCATAAACCCATTTGGACCGAAATATTCCGACCCTTTCAAACCTTCCTCAATTGCCGCTCGCAGAGTTGGTAATGCACCCATCGTGATATCTTGAGCAAAGATACCATTGAGATATTTCATCACATCACCCGCCGTTCTCTGCAATTCAGTTGCAGTCCAACCCGGATGTGAAGCATTTACAAGGGTGTTGATTCCCTGCTCTTTTAGTTTCCGGTCGAGTTCATAGGTAAAATAGAGATTAGCAAGTTTACTATCACCGTAAGCCGTCCATTGGGCATAATTTCTCTTTTCCCAATTCAAATCATCGAAATCTATTTTGCCAAAATTATGTGCGCCGCTAGAAACATTAACAATTCGTGAACCTTGCGTGCTAATCAAAAGTTTTAAAAGTTGTCCCGTCAAAGCAAAATGTCCGAGATGATTCGTGCCAAATTGTAATTCAAAACCATCTGTAGTTTTTGAATACGGTGGAATCATTACACCCGCATTATTAATCAATAAATCCAAACGTGAATAATTTTTCTGAAAGTTTTCGGCGAAATTTTTAACCGATGCTAAATTCGCCAAATCAAGTTCCATTACCCGAACATCAGCATCTTTATTCTGTTGAATAATTTTCGCCAACGCCTTATTTCCCTTCTCCAAATTACGAACCGCAATGATCACAGATGCTTGTTTATTAGCTAGAACCCGCGCCGTTTCATAACCGATACCGCTACTCGAACCTGTGACAATTACTATTCTGCCTTTTTGACTCAGAATATTTTCCGTGTTCCATTTTTCGTTTTTCATCATCATAAGATAGTTAAATTAACTAATTTACACAAACAAATAAGTAGGTTGGCGTTGAAAATTGTCGTTATGGCAAGGCAAAAGGCAAGAGGCAAGAGTGAAGAGGGTTTGGACGATTTTACGTTTCTTTACACAGTTTGGTTTTATTGTGTTCACCTACTTACCACATTCAACTTAGTAAAAATATTTAATTTTTTAGCTTTGTCTAGGGCAAGTTTATCTACGTATAACATACTAAGCTTATTTTAAACCACTATCTGCACCCCAAAATGTGAAAATAATCTTAATAATTTGTGAGTATTTGCATCCTTTTTTACTTTCCTCCTTTGGATCTTGGCGCGAAACTTACCTGAAAATAGTTGTAATTGTAGTTGCTATAATCAAAACAAACTTGAAAAAATCCTGATATGATAGCCATTCCCCAACAACCAGCAAAAATGACCATTGAGGAATACCTCGCATGGGAACTTGACCAGGATATTCGCTATGAATACATCAATGGTGAAGTTTTTGCCATGACAGGTGGAACAATTCCCCACAATGATATTGCTCTCAATCTTTACAGACCTTTATACTCTCATCTTCGTCCTAGAGGTTGTCGAGTCAATGTATCAGATGTGAAAGTCCAAGTTACCCCTAAAAGCCCATATTTCTATCCTGATCTTATCGTCAGTTGTCATCCTGAAGACCTTAATGCCCGCAAATTTATTCAACATCCAAAATTAATTGTTGAAGTTCTTTCTCCTGGTACAACTAATAAAGATAGAGGAGAAAAATTCAGATATTATTTAACAATGCCCAGTTTACAAGAATACATCTTGATTGATTCTGAAAAAATATCTGTTGAGCGTTATTGTCGGGGAGAAGGAAGAATGTGGCTTTATTATCCCTATACGACTGGAGACATTATCACTTTATCAAGTATTGAATTTGAATTTCCCATAGAAATGCTTTATGATGGTGTAGGATTGGAAATAGAAACATAAAAATATATTTCCAACATAAGTTTGATAAATGTCAGCTAAAATTTAATACCTTATTAAAACTATGGCCAAGCGGAAAAAAAGCAATCTTCAATGGATTAAAGAAACCCTAGAATTAAGCCCAGATCATCATTGGGAAGGGCCTGATGATTATAAGATTTTTGTAGCTGGGAGGGGTGCGGTTCGCTTCAATGTTCCCCAAAATTGGGTGTTTGAACCACAAGAAAAATCTTTCAAGTTCATGGACAAAAAACCACCTGATGATGATTGTTGTTTAGAGGTATCTTACAATCATTTACCCCCGAATGACTGGACATTGTTTCCCCTTAAAAATACTTTGAAAAAAATCATGGAAGATGACAGCCGTGATGTGATTGAAAGGGGAGAAGTGATTACTGTTAAGCGACAAACAGCCAAAATTATGTGGTGTGAAATTAAATTTATTGACACTCAAGCTGAACCCAGGGAAGCTTTTTCGCGGACTTGTGTGGGTTTGGGTTCAAATATTCAATGTTTAATTACCTTTGATTATTGGGCAGATCAGGCAGAACAATTAATCCCGATTTGGGATGAAGTGATGCGGAGTTTGACACTAGGATTATATATCAGAGATCCGAGAACTGGTTTAGCTTTTCCAGATTAAAATGCCGAAAAAACACCCTCTAAGTTTCTTGATAACCAGTAGAGGTTGTTGGTTTGACAGTAGGTAGTGCGAATTTGGGCTAATTATGGATTTTTGTGAAAATTATTTCCCAGATTTTGGGTAAACTGGAGACTGCAAATTAAACCATTACACAGATTCGTAATTCAATATTCATGGCAAATCCCACCGCAACTCTAGAAACTTCCCTTGGTACTATTACTCTTGAGCTATTTACCGATGTTATGCCTATAACGGCGGGAAATTTCATCAAATTGGCTAAAAGTGGGTTTTATGATGGTCTGCATTTCCACCGTGTAATTAATAACTTCATGGTGCAGTTTGGTTGTCCTTACAGTAAAGATCCTAGCTCTCCGCGTGCGGGTACAGGCAATGGTCCTGATGGTTGCATTCAAGATGAGCATCCTGAAGATGGGAAACTTTCTAACGAACCAGGAACTCTCTCTATGGCTAATACGGGGAGACCTAATAGTGGTAGTTGCCAGTTTTTTATCAACACTGTCCACAATCACTATCTGGATTGGTTTACACCTGGTCAATCCAAGCATCCTGTTTTTGGTCGAGTTACTGAAGGGATGGATGTATTGAAAGCCATTGAAACTACTCCTACGGGTGCAGGCGATCGCCCTAAAACTCCAGTTAAAATGATCAAAGTAACTATCCACGAATAAAATTAAGGATTAGTGCGGAGGCTTCTCCGCACACCGCTATCTTTAAGCAAAATCCGGCGTTGCTGATTAGGAGTATGATTTTATTATGCCTACGGCACGCTGCGCGAACACGCAGAGGCGCAGAGTCGCAGAGAGTAAGATGTTAATTCAACATCGTAATCTAAACCAGCTTCACTAAAAGCAGTTTGGACTTGTTCTACATCTTTAAGGGTCATGATTGGCATAAAATAATCCTTCTAATATACAAATTTGGGGTAATTAAAACAAACACAATTTGATTTTAGATTTTATTAAATTGTAAGCTGTTGTGCATTTAGTTTGTATAATTCTAGCGGGCAAGATGCCCGCACTACAAAGTTCAAGTAAATTATGGTTATCAAATTTAGCTGCGTAACAGCTTATCTGGATCAATATTTAACTCTCTCAATTTTGCGGCTAACCTTTGAGATTTTTCATTTGATATTTTCGCTCTTTCTGCTTCCATTGCTGCTCTTGTTGCTTCCATCTCTGCGCTTTCTTCTGGTGTAGGAACTAAAACTCCTGATGATGTAAAATATCTTAATAAACCCTTATAAATTCCTAAATATAACCCCAATTCTTCACTCCATAAATGTCCTTTTTCGTTAGGTTCTAAGGGTTGATATTTGCCACTGATTAAATTAAATCCGGCAAATTCCAATGTATAAGGATCAAACCAAAAATAATCAGGTGTACGGAAAGTATCTTGATAAAGTAGTTTTTTAGTTTCTCTATCAGTTTTAGCTGTAGTTGGTGAAAGAATTTCGACAATAACATGAGGATATTTGCCATTTTCTTCCCACACTACCCAACTTTTTCTAGTTTTTCGTTCTGTTCCTAAAACCACGAAAAAATCTGGACCTCTAACATCTTCTGATTTCTTTTGATGCGGACTATAGTAAATACTCAAGTTTCCTACAGCATAAAAATCAGTTCTTTCCTTCCACAGCCATTCTAAACATTTTAAAAGGAGGATAATTTGACGTAAATGCAGTTCTGTTTCCACGGGAGGTTCATCACTATATAGGTCACTGGGTGGGAAAATGATATCTTCTGATATATCTTCTGATGTGTTAGTTTGTAATTCCAGTGCTTGAGTAATCATCATGTATGATACCAAGTAATTATTGGTTTATTGTAGCATTAATTGTCAATTACTTTCACTGAATTATCGCAAATCTCTTAAACATTTGCCATAGCTTTTTGCCGTCATCCACACGATCTAAAAATTGCTCGACCAAAAGGAACTTACCTTAAGGGACTTCCAATTAAAAAAATACCCAAAAATTTCTTGTGGTGCGGGACGAAAAGCCCGCTAAGGAATGTGAATTAAATAAAGTGCAAAAGTAGGGTGTGTTAGCGACAGCGTAACGCACCATTCCACGTTAAATCAGAATTGCAGGTTATTAAATTTGCGTTCCTAACCATCAAGGACGGGAAGGATGCCCAGCCCACGAAATTGGGTAATTTATTTTTTGGTGTTCCCTAATATTATTATTTCCTGTAGTGCGGGCATCTTGCCCGCAAGAATTATACAAATTACAGCGATTTCCAATCATATAAGGTACATCATAGCCCCCTCATCGCTTGCGGGGAGGGGGTTGGGTTCTTGTTCCAGATTTGATGACAATTTGCTGTAAATGCACAACAGCTTAGATCATTAGATAATACCATAAATGATTACTTATGGTAACTATTTATAATAACTATTGGACTGATTTGGCACAAGGTTGTTAAATACTGTTGAGACGTTTTTTAACTTCCCCTTTGATATTTTCTGTTAGTATGCATACCAACCCCTTTAAACAATTACAAGTCAATCTTTCTGTAACCGCTGCTACTATAGCCTTGTTGGTTACTGCGCCATCAATGGCTCATGGTCAAGTTAATAGTACCACCACTAAGCCGACCTCATCAAATTCTAAGACATCAGTAGTTAATATATCCATTACTGAGGCTGAAGTCCTGGCTGCTCAAAAAGCCTGGGGTGAAGCATTGGTTTCCATTAGTACCACCTATGATCAAAAGGGGATAGCCGCTGCTAGAACATTGGCTGACAATATAATAGATAAAGTATACGCTTATCAATCGGGATTGGTGTTGTTCAAGCCAACCTTGACAACTGGAGACCAGACCTTCCGCACGACACACAAAGGAGCTTTGTCTTATTTTGTGGGTGGTGATTCCTCCTTCCCTCAAGATACTGGTTTTGCTCTCAAAGGATGGCGAAAGGTGGAAATTCGCAACGCTGGTATTTTTATTGTTGGTAATACTGCTACCACTATGGGTAATGTTTCCATAACTGATAAAACAGGTAAAGTCACAACGGTAGATAAAACCTGGCAGTTTATTAGAGGTGGTGATGGCAAATTGCGTATTATTCTACACCATTCTTCTCTGCCCTATAGTCCAAAATAAATATGAAATATATCCCCAACTTCTTGGGGTTAATTGTCTGAATCAGGATTTCCAGGATTTCAGGATTCGGTGGTTAATTGGTGGCGATCGCTGTCCCTATATCCCTAGATCCCCGACTTCTTAAAGAAGTCGGGGATCTGAAATAACTCTAATCGCACCAAAACAGATTCAAGTAGGGAACGCAAAAAATCTATATTGGTGAAGATGAAACCCATCCTCTGGCATTTTTTATGGAAGTCATTGGTGCATTAATTGAAAATTATGAAAATGAACATATTCCTGAATTATTGTGAACTGTAAAAATATGCTAGAAAAACTTATTCTTCATATGGCTAAAGCCAGTGAGAGTGTCAATCCTGTGTTTCTTCCTCAGTAAAAACAGGAGGCCATAATTCAGAAATAGGCAATTCCCAACCTGGTAAAAGTTCAGGTAAAGTTAAAATATCATTGCTTCTAAAAACAATTGGTTCACCTAATGCGCGATAAACTGTAACAGTTTCTTCATCAGGATCAATTAAAACTCCTACCACAGCGCCCAAATTAATAAAATTGAGCATCTTCTTTTTTAAAGTCTTAATTATATCACTTTGAGATTTAATTTCTACTACTAAATCAGGTACAAGTTCACCAAAATAACGAGGACTTTGACGTAACCTTGTAGCACGGACAAAGGAAACATCGGGAGCAGTTAAGTTGCTATCTGGTAAAATAAAACCACCCGCAGAATCAAATACTCATCGCTGTGGTCAATTGTCTGAATCAGGATTTCCAGGATTTCAGGATTTACAGGATGAGGTATTCGGTGGTTAATTGTCTGAATCAGGATTTCCAGGATTTCAGGATTTACAGGATGAGGTATTCGGTGGTTAATTGTCTGA
>NZ_JAQMSE010000132.1:0-8807 GCF_028330045.1 Aphanizomenon sp. CS-733/32 | reverse complement strand
TTCCCTGTAACCTGTCACCTGTTCCCTGTTCCCTGTCACCTGTCACCTGTCACCTGTCACCTGTAACCTGTTCCCTGTTCCCTGTCACCTGTTCCCTCTTGCCTAAATTGAATAATAAAGCGGAAAAGATTTTGCATCTTTTGGTTTAACATAAACCTTTGCTTGTGGTTCTAATTTTAATTCATCGAACCGTTCCCGTGTTAAGTGGGCTGTCATCATTTGTCCATCATCTAAGGTTAATTCAACTTGAATTTCCCAGCCTAAATGAATGATTCTGCTGACTGTGGCTTGCGCTGTTGTGCCATTACCAACTGTTTCAATGATGATATCTTGGGGACGCAAAAATGTTTCTGGGTTTGTTGATTCAAAACCACTACTTTGGAAGATTTTGGCAGAACTGGGTAATACGTTCACCGGACCAATAAAACTCATCACAAATGCAGATGCGGGATGATCATAAATTTCTGCGGGTGTTCCTACCTGTTCGACTTTGCCTTTATTCATGACGACAATTTCATCGGCAACTTCCATGGCTTCTTCTTGGTCATGGGTGACGAAAACTGTGGTAACATGAACCTCGTCATGGAGACGACGTAACCAGGCTCGTAAGTCTTTCCGAACTTTGGCATCCAGCGCTCCAAATGGTTCATCTAATAAGAGGACGTTGGGTTCTACAGCCAAAGCTCTAGCTAGGGCTACCCGTTGTCTTTGTCCGCCGGAAAGTTGGGAAGGATAGCGATCGCCTAATCCACTCAATTGTACTAGTTCTAGTAACTGTTCTACTTTTCCCTCAATTTTCTTTTTGGGGGCTTTACGAATTTCTAAGCCAAAGGCGATATTTTTACGGACTGTTAAATGTTTAAATAGGGCATAGTGCTGAAACACAAAGCCAATATTTCTTTCTTGGACACTTTGAAAAGTGGCATCTTTGCCCGTTAAAATGATTTTACCTGTATCTGGTATTTCTAACCCAGCGATTAACCGCAATAAGGTAGACTTACCAGATCCCGATGGACCAAGTAAAGCCACCAGCGAACCACTCTGAATTTCCAGGTTTATCTGTTCAACTGCTTGGAAACTACCAAATTGTTTAGAGACGTTTTCAACTACTATGCCCACTGGTGCTACACCTCTGCGAATAATCTACGGTTTTTAAGTAGGAATACCGTACTTTATATTTATATCACAAATATTGGCAGTTGTATAGCAGAAGTCAGGAGTTAGGAGAAAACCCCAGCAATTCTCATTTTGAAAAAAATAAAATTAGAATCACGGATTAGACGGATTGCACTGATTTCACGGATTTTAGTAAGTCAATTGATATGTTAACCGACTTGGCTCTTGTTGTATCATTAAAATTTATGAATTAAGTTCAGATTTAACCAAACAGTATTTCATCCCGAAAACCATTACTCGAAAGACCCAACAAGCGGTAGAATTAACAACCAACCCCAATTCCCTCCTTGATATGTATTGCGACTACTTGGTACAAATCCTCACCGCCCGCGTCTATGATGTAGCCCAAGAAACACCATTGGAATATGCCCCCAATCTTTCCAACCGCATTCATAACAAACTCCTCCTCAAACGGGAAGATATGCAATCGGTGTTCTCCTTCAAACTGCGGGGTGCATATAACAAAATGGTCAATCTCACCCCAGACCTACTTAAACAGGGTGTCATTGCAGCTTCTGCGGGGAATCATGCCCAAGGTGTGGCTTTAGCTGCCAGTCGTTTAGGAACAAAGGCCATCATTGTTATGCCTGTGATTACGCCCCAGGTGAAAATCAATGCAGTTAAAGCCAGGGGTGGAGAGGTGGTTCTACATGGCAATAATTATGATGATGCTTACGCCCATGCGCGACAATTGGCAGCGGAAAAGGGGTTGACTTTTATACATCCCTTTGATGATCCTGATGTTATCGCCGGTCAGGGAACAATTGGTATGGAAATACTGCGCCAATATCAGCAACCTATTCACGCTATTTTTGTGGCTATTGGTGGTGGTGGCTTAATTTCCGGGATTGCAGCTTATGTTAAACGGTTACGTCCTGATATTAAAATTATTGGTGTTGAACCTGTAGATGCTAACGCTATGTATCAATCATTGCAAGCTGGCGAACGGGTACGATTGTCTCAGGTGGGTTTATTTGCGGACGGGGTAGCGGTGCGGGAAGTGGGAGAGGAAACCTTCCGGCTATGTCAACAATATGTGGATGAAATTATTTTAGTGGATACAGATGCTACCTGTGCGGCAATTAAAGATGTGTTTGAGGATACTCGCTCTATTTTAGAACCTGCGGGGGCGTTAGCGATCGCTGGTGCAAAACTTTATGCAGAACGAGAACGAATTGAAAATCAAACCCTCATTGCCGTTGCTTGTGGTGCTAACATGAATTTTGACCGTTTACGTTTTGTGGCGGAACGGGCAGAATTTGGCGAACGTCGAGAAGCTATTTTTGCAGTCAGAATTCCCGAAGAAAGAGGGAGTTTAAGAAAGTTTTGTGACTGTATTGGTAAACGCAACCTCACAGAATTTAACTATCGCATTGCTGACCAAAAAGAAGCGCATATTTTCGTAGGTGTGCAAATAGAAAATCGTGCCGACGCTGCAAAAATGGTCGAAAATTTTGAATCTCACGGTTTAAAAACCATAGATTTAACAGATGATGAATTAACCAAACTGCATTTACGTCACATGGTAGGAGGACATTCTCCTTTAGCAGAAAATGAACTCCTTTATCGCTTTGAATTTTCCGAACGTCCAGGGGCATTAATGCAGTTTGTAACTTCTATGTCTCCTGATTGGAACATTAGTTTATTTCATTATCGCAATAATGGTGCAGACTATGGACGAATTGTGGTAGGAATGCAAGTTCCCCCCCATGAAACAGCAGAATGGCAATCATTTTTAGATAATCTTGGTTATCACTATTGGCATGAAAGCGATAATCCGGCATATAAGTTATTTTTAGGATGATTTTGATATATCCCCGACTTCTTGAAGAAGTCGGGGATATTTAACGATGTGAAAGTTCTAAAAAACTAATAGTTTGCGGCATAAAACTAGATGAACTTTCCCAATAATCTACTTTATTAACTTTTATTTTTAATAAAGCAATATTGGGTTCATCTATGCCTTTAGGAAACCAAATTTCTAATCCTGGCTGCCATTTTGATTGAATTTCCTGACGTTCTCTTGTTAACTGGGCTGTTCCTAGTATGGAAACAAATCGTTCTTGATTAGGTGCGGAAAAACTCACATTTACCTGTTGATGATTTTGAATTTCTACGACTTTATGGGAATTAGCTGGGGTAAACAACCAGAGTGTGGCATCATTATCAATTTCATTCCATATTGACATGGGACGACTATGTAAACTGCCATCATCATCAATTGTGGTTAACATCCCACATTCAAGACCTTCAAGCAATTTACGCAATTCTTGAACTCGTGGTTTAGTATCTAAAGATTGTGTCATTTTTTCTAAAATTTTAGTTTTATGAACATGAGTGATATTCTTAATGTTAAGGTTTTTCGATTTATATACGTGAGTCTTAAGAGGTAATTATTAGAATCTGTTATAACAAATTTATAACTAAAGAAATATGCTTTATAGTATGGTTCAGTTAAGCCTAAAACTTTTTTAAGAACGAACCACAGAGGCACAGAGGACACAGAGAAAGGGAAAAATTATTAACTAAACTGTATTTTTCTATAGTAGGTGTCTATTATAGATTTTCGGTAAATAAATGATGCTGTTGTAGAGATTTTACCAGGAAAGTCTCTACAAAGATTTTTGTTTTTTATTCTGTCTTAATTTAAACTAATTACCCAATCACGTAAATGTGAATTTACTTGTTGAGGAATTTCGTCATGGGGACAATGACCGGCTGTGAGAAAATATTCGGTTAGTTGGGGATAATATTCATGGAATTTTTGGGAACGTTCTCGCGCTTTCATCCAAGGATCTGCTTCTCCCCATAATAACAATAATGGACAAGTTAATTGTTTGAGTAAGATGTCAACTTTCGCACCTTGAGGACTGCTAAAAACAGAAACAAATACATCTAACGCCCCTTGATCAAAAGCTGGACGCTGAATTTCTGCTACTAATTGATCTGTTATTGCACTTTTATCCAGATAAACTTTTTCTAATGTGCGGCGAATTACCCACTTTTGGCGGGTATATTGAAATAATAAACACTGCGCTAAACGTTGTTTTAAAAACCATGTAACAGTTTTTCCTAAAAGTTTTTGCAGAGGATTTATAGAAGGTTGAATTTGATTTTCTGGTTGGGAAAATGGTCCAGCACTATTAAGTAATACTACACCTGCTGCACTATCATGACCTTGGGAAGCAACGCATAAACAAGCGTAACCACCTAAAGAATTACCTGCTAAAATGGTCTTTTGACCGATGACTTCACTGATAAAATCATGGAGTTGGTCGCGCCACAAGTCACCGCTATACTGTAAATTAGGTTTTGCAGAACGCCCGAATCCTAATAGGTCAATGGCAAATACTTGGAAATCTGCACTCAATTCTGTGATATTCTTGCGCCAATGGTCTGTGGAAGCACCAAAACCATGTACCAATAGCAAGGGTGGACGTTGAAGGTGTGGTTCTCCTGCTTGGACATAGTATACGTTATGTCCGCGCCATTGCCAATACTGACCAGGAATCGGATTTGTGGAGGAAGCGATACTTGTTTGCATATTACAAAGAAATATTAAGTTACTGTGAATAATTGTAAATTAAATTATTAGAGAAACTCAAGCGAATATAATTCACGGCTACACAAACAAAGTCCGCCTGCGCGGACTAAGATTTATAGCCCATACAGGTAGTTTTTGCCTGTGTAGGGGTCTCCCCGCCCTTTTAAAAGTACAACTGACACCTAATAAAAATGATTACTGGAAAAACCCAACTTTTGGGAGTTATTGGACATCCTGTGTCACATTCCCTTTCTCCATTGATTCACAATGCGGCTTTAACTAAACTGGGATTAGATTATGTGTATTTGCCTTTTCCCATTGCACCGGAGAATTTGGAGAGAGCGATCGCCGGATTTGCTAGTATTGGTGTAGTAGGATTTAGCATTACAATTCCCCATAAACAAGCAATATTACCCTTATTATCCGAAATTTCTCCTGTCGCCCAAGCTATCGGTGCAGTGAACACTGTCACTCGTCAAGGTGATAAATGGGTGGGGACAAATACAGACGTGGAAGGATTTATTGCCCCATTACAAACAACATATCATCAAGATTGGAGTCAGAAAAGGGCGGTAATTTTAGGGAATGGTGGGGCTGCGAGGGCTGTGGTTGCTGGTTGTATTCAACTCGGTTTGGTAGAAATTCATGTTGTCGGGCGGAATTTACAGAAATTACAAGCATTTCATCAAAGTTGGCAAAATTCACCCTTTGCAGATAAATTTCAGGTGCATGAATGGCAAGAATTACCGAACCTACTCCACCAAGCTAACCTGTTGGTAAATACAACCCCGATTGGAATGTATCCTTATATGGAAGAATCGCCATTAAGTAGCCAAGAAATTGGTTATTTGCTTGGTGATGCCATTGTCTATGATTTAATTTATATTCCTAAACCCACCAAATTTTTGCAGTTGGCAGAAAAACAAGGAGCAATTATTATTGATGGTTTAGAAATGCTTGTCCAACAAGGTGCAGCAGCCTTAAAAATCTGGTTACAACAAGAAACAGTCCCCGTCAGCGAAATGCGTCAAGCATTACAAAATCACCTGGGGATATGACAGGGCGGGGGGAAAAGGAATTTGGTAAAAGGTAAAGAATTACCAATTACCAATTACCCAAAATTACGCTTTCTTCAACCAGCTAAACATAGCGCGTAAATCTTTACCAACTGCTTCAATAGGATGTTCTGCTTCTTGACGGCGCATAGCAGTAAAACCAGGTTTACCAGCTTGGTTTTCCAAGACAAATTCCCGCGCGAATTGTCCAGATTGAATTTCGCTGAGGATTTTCTTCATTTCCGCTTTAGTTTCGGCGGTGACAACGCGAGGACCACGAGTATAATCACCATATTCGGCAGTATTAGAAATACTATCGCGCATGGTAGCTAAACCACCTTCTACGACTAAATCAACAATTAATTTGACTTCGTGCAGACATTCAAAATAGGCGAGTTCTGGTTGATAACCTGCTTCAACTAAGGTTTCAAAACCGGCTTTGATTAAAGCACTCAAACCACCACACAATACTGCTTGTTCCCCAAACAAATCGGTTTCGGTTTCTTCCCGGAAAGTAGTTTCCAAAATACCGGCGCGTGTACCACCAACACCTTTAGCATAAGCCATAGCGCGATCGCGTGCCTGACCAGTGGCATCTTGATAAACTGCAAATAAGGCAGGTACACCTTGTCCTTGTTCATAAGTACGACGCACTAAATGTCCAGGGCCTTTGGGTGCAACCATGACGACATCCACATCAGCAGGAGGTACAACCTGGGCAAAATGGATATTAAAACCATGGGCAAAAGCTAAAACATTTCCAGCTTCTAAATTGGGTTCAATTTCGTTTTTGTAAATTGTTTTTTGGACTTCATCAGGTAATAAAATCATGATGAAATCAGCAGCAATGGCCGCATCAGCCACATTTTTAACTGTCAAACCAGCAGCTTCGGCTTTGGCTGTGGACTTACTGCCAGGATATAATCCGACAATGACGTTTACACCGCTATCTTTGAGATTTAGCGCGTGAGCATGACCTTGTGAACCATAACCAATAATAGCAACGGTTTTACCTGCTAAAAGATCCAAATTAGCATCTTCATCATAATACATACGCGCCATAGAAGCATCTCCTGTTTATAAAGGCTGTCATGAAATTGGCAGACTTATGATTGTATCGCAAATCGGGGAACAGGGAACAGGTGACAGCGAACAGGTGACAGGGAACAGGTGACAGCGAACAGGTGACAGGGAATAAAAATTACAATTACCCAACTTCCTTCTTCCTCCTGACTCCTGACTCCTGACTCCTGACTCCTGACTCCTGACTCCTGACTCCTGACTCCTTTCAGTCCGCTACTTTTATTTTTTTTTAAGAAGTTCAAGATAAACAGAAATAATTGTGACAATTTTGATACAAATTTGTTAAGAATAGTTACAACACCTGTAATGGAAGGAAATATTTTTTATGGTTGATCTATCTGACAAAAAACCGGTTCATCAAGTCGTGATTATTGGTGGTGGTTTCGGTGGATTGTACGCCGCTAAGTCTATGGCTAAGGCCAATGTGCAAATCACCCTGATTGATAAACGCAATTTTCATCTCTTTCAACCGCTGCTGTACCAGGTCGCTACAGGTGCTTTGTCCCCGGCGGATATTTCTTCTCCCTTGCGGGCTGTCCTCAGCAAAAGCAAGAATACAAAGGTGCTTTTGGGTGAGGTGAATGATATTGACACTACCACCCAAAAGGTGATGGTAGGCGAGGAATCTGTCCCCTACGATACCTTAATTGTGGCTACAGGGGCAAAACATTCCTATTTTGGTAAGGATAACTGGGAAGAATTTGCACCGGGTTTAAAGACCGTAGAAGATGCTATTGAGATGCGTCGGCGGATATTCTTTGCATTTGAAGCCGCTGAAAAGGAAAGTGATCCAGTAAAACGCCAAGCTTTGTTAACTTTTGTAATTGTTGGTGGTGGTCCAACTGGGGTAGAATTGGCGGGAGCGATCGCTGAATTAGCAACTAAAACCCTGACAGAAGATTTCCGCAACATTAACACCTCAGAAACCAGAGTTTTATTGTTAGAAGGTTTAGACCGGATTCTTCCCCCTTTTGCACCGGAATTATCCCAGACAGCGGAAGCATCATTAAAGGCTTTGGGTGTAGATGTGCAAACCAAAACTTTGGTAACACATATTGAAAATGATATTGTGACGATTAAGCAAGGTGATGAAGTTAAAGAAATTGCAGCTAAAACCGTGTTGTGGGCTGCGGGTGTGAAAGCCTCAGCAATGGGGAAAGTTTTGACAGATAAAACGGGAGTTGAGAGCGATCGCGCTGGTCGTGTTATGGTTGAACCAGACCTAAGTATTAAAGGATTTCCCAACATTTTCGTAGTTGGTGACTTAGCAAATTTTGCCCATCAAAATGATAAACCTTTACCAGGAGTTGCACCAGTCGCCATGCAAGAAGGCGAATATGTGGCTAAACTCATTCAAAAACGGTTGAAAGGTGAAACATTACCCCAATTCAAATATGTGGATAGAGGTAGTTTAGCAATGATTGGGCAACACGCCGCAGTTGTTGATTTAGGATTTATCAAACTCAGAGGTTTCTTGGCGTGGTTTGTCTGGTTATTTATTCATATCTACTTCTTGATTGAATTTGATAATAAATTGGTTGTGATGATTCAATGGTTGTGGAGTTATTTTACCCGCAATCGTGGCGCGAGATTAATTACAGGTAAGGAAACCATTGCCCCTGTACCAATTGCAAATAGTGATAGTCACACGCCAGTTATCACAAAAAAGCCGTTGAATGTGTAGTTTTGTCGAGTGGGTTATTAACCCACCATTTTGATTGATAATAGATACAAACTCCCATTGGTTGGAAAGGAATGCGGGCTTATTGTAATACGCCCGTACATTTTGCTAATAATTAGACTGTAGTATGTGACGTACTCCACACACTCCCTTTCAGGTGAGTGTGGGCTTCTCAGTGACTCCTCTATGAGGACATTAACTGAGCTTTAAGACCGTGCGCCCCACGGTTCTTTGGTTTTGAGATTTGTTTTTTGTTTTGTAGGCTGCA
>NZ_JAQMSE010000131.1:0-13395 GCF_028330045.1 Aphanizomenon sp. CS-733/32 | reverse complement strand
GGGGAGAGGTTTGGAGAGGAGTTTATTTATACATTAAAAACTTTTAAAACATCCTCTAACTAGGGTTTGCTGAAAAAGTTATCTGTGAGGGTTAGGAGTCAGGAGTCAGGAGGATGAATTAGAAAGATATAAGAATAGTCTCAAATTCCAGAAAGTGATAGGTTTTTAATGGTTTCAATGCTTATTCCTTGCACCTAATTCACTTTTTTACCCCGGAAACTCTTAATATATCTAGGTTTTCGGTTTGTTCAGCAAGCCCTAACTATCTCCATTCCGATGTTAATTCCTTTCCACTAGTAAGTAAGTGAACGGAAAAAAACCGAAATATGTAACGAAAAGTAAAAAGTAAAGTTGTCCAAAACCTCTTCCCTGTTCCCTGTTCCGTTGTCATAACGACAATTTTTAACGCCAACCTACTTAGTCTGTCAGATAAATACGAAGGAAAAAGAAAAGAAGATAGGTAATCTTTCACAGGGAAGGGAGTAACAGAAAGATACCCGATATTTCAGATGGTTGGGTATCTTGTAATGATGAATGTGGAGGCATCTATTTTATTTATTGATATAATTTATACAAAAAAATCTTTAAAAAATACCAAAATTGTCCATTACTTATACTTCTTTTAAAGAGTAAGATGTCTAAAGTTTGCAAAAACTTCATGAAAAATTTAGCTATAGCAGTTTCTATCTAGGAGAGGACATAAAACATGGCTTGAGTAACCCTGCTGCTTGATTTAGAGACTAAAAGACTTTTCCCTTTCCTGCTATCAATAAACAGGAATTGAGGGTAAATTTAGTTTCAAAAACTCAACTTAAGCAGTACATATCGTCACAGCAACTTGCCGAAACAACAATATATTGCATTATGGATACGCTTTCCACAACTAAGTCTAAGATCCTGATTGTAGATGATGATGCCAGTGTTCGCAACTTGATTCAGCGTTTCTTGAGTCGTAAATATGAAATTGAGTCAGCCGCGGACGGTAAAACGGCTCTTGTTTGTTTTGAGAAATTAAATCCGGCTTTAGTAATTCTTGATTGGAATTTACCAGATGCAAATGGATATAAACTGTGTCAAGAGATGCAGAGCCGGACTAATGTTTTGGTAATGATGCTGACTAGTCGCAATGATGAAGCTGATAAAATTAAGGTCTTGGCTGCTGGTGCGGATGATTTTTTAACTAAACCATTTAGTCTGGCGGAGGTGGAAGTTAGGGTGGAAGCACTATTAAGGCGTGTTCGCTATATTCAGCCCGGTGTTGCACAACGCCTCATTTTTAACCAGTTGTCTATTAATTCAGACGCACGGGAGGTTACACTCAATAATAAAGCTTTGCCTTTGACTGCTTTGGAGTTTAATATTTTACATTTTCTAGCTACCCATCCTGGACAAGCATGGAGTCGCACTCAATTAATTCAAAAGATTTGGGGGTGTGATTATGTGGGTGATGGTCGCGTTGTTGATGTGCATATTGGTCAGTTACGCAAGAAAATGGAGGCTGATTCTAGTATGCCGGAGTTTATTAAGACGGTACGGGGTTATGGCTATAAGTTTGATCCACCGGAAAATCCCACGATTTAAATTTGGCGAAATATGATGGTTGTGATGGCTTAACAATTTGCTCAAATCTGGGCTTGATGAGATGATTTAGGTGATTAATCGGTAGATATTGGAGCTAAAGTCTGTCAGGGAGTCGTATCTACTCAAGCCTCGGATAAAACCTTTAATTTTTTGCTTCTATAGGATATTCTCTGGTTGAGGACAAACTGCATTTTCAGCTTGAAAAAATATATATGCAAATTACTGTAATGACCTTTAATCTCCGCTATGATAAACCAGATCCGGGGGTGCGTCAGTGGATAAAGCGTGTGGGGGCGATCGCTTCTTTAATTCAATATTACAAACCGGATTTGCTGGGGACACAGGAGGGTAAATCTCATCAACTGGCAGATTTACAATCACTCCTACCGGAATATAACATTATTGGGGGCGATCGCACTGGTACAGGAACGGGTGAACATTGTGCAATTTTCTATAACCCACAATATCTGAAACTTGAGGAAACACAGGATTTTTATCTCAGTGATACTCCAGACGTTCCTGGTAGCATTACTTGGGGAACTCGGTTACCACGTATGGCTACTTGGGCTAATTTTGAGCTTATTAATCCTGGTCTATCTTTAACTATATTAAATACCCATTTAGATCACGAAAATGCCCAATCTAGGGAGTTAAGTGCAGCCTTAATTGGTCAACGGTTGGCGGAATTTCCTCCAGAAAACTACTTGCTGCTTACGGGGGATTTTAACGCCAATCCTGATACTCCAGAACGGCAAATTTTTCTATCTCCTTTAGCTAATGGTAAACAATTACAAGATCCTTTAGGGACTCTACCTCTAGAACAACAGAAAACTTTTCACGATTTTACAGGTGAAGCCTGGGATGCTATTGATACTATATATTGCGATCGCTCTTTCCCCCTAGAACAAGTCATTATTAATCGTCAACAGTGGGAAGAAGTATGGCCTTCTGACCATTTTCCTGTGATTGTAAAATTAACAGTTTCAAAATCTGAATAGTTCAAGCTGACTTCACTGTTACGGCTAACTGCGTTTATTTTACCCGAAATTACTAATTCAATATAGAGAGAATATATTTTAAAACCTCAGCAATGCTATTAAGTTTGTAAGTATTCAACTATAGCCCTCCTTCACATCTAGATCCCCGACTTTTGTGATCAATTTATAATTTATGGACACAATTAATAAAAAAGTCGGGGATCTTTTTACCTGACCTGAATTCTTACTTAAGTTTAGATTCAATAGAATTGACAGGAAACATAATTCCTGTTTTTTTAGTAATAGGATTAAGTGTTTTAAATACTCGATCCCAAAAGCTCTGAATACCATAATTTCCCTGAAAGCTTGTATGATGGAGGTCATGAAAATCTGAAGGTATGAACAATATTGATAAAGAACTATGACCTTCTAAATTATAAATGTTACCGATTAAGGTCCATGCACACAGTTGAGTAATATCATATCCAAATATAAAGATAGGCAAAATATCTGTGATAGTAACAATAATATATTCCAGAAAACTCTTATGTCCAGCTACAAAACTTGATGAATCCTGAAATTCATGATGTTTAAGATGGATTTTTAGAAACGATTTTGTATGTAATATTCTATGGGAAATATAAAAACAGAAATCAGCCGCAACTATTCTCATCAAAAACCATCCCAAATTTAACAATAAACTATTACCTCTATGAACTTCTGGAGCTAAATATAGTATGATTAATGCTGCTATTAAACTTTTAATTTCTCCTGTAATCATCCCTTTTAAAGTAAAAGCAGGAAATGATTGTTTTTTTACTTTATTGACTCTTGCACTTAGTTTTTTAGTTAAATTATCTTTAGTTTTGATGAATCTTTCAATGAAAAAACCAATAGCATAAAATGAGATAGAACCAATCAACCAGTAGAATAAAACTTGGCTGATGAGATTAAGTTGTAAATTATTTAACAGTAAATAGAATACCTGCTGAAGCATTGTACAGCTAACAGCAATCTTGAGATAAAATTCCATCTCAAAACAGAAATCAAGCAATAACTTCAACAAATTTTGCATAATTTTAACCACAAACGTTTAATATCACAATAAAAGTTTATATCACTATGGAAATAGTGTTTTTTTAGGGTAAGAATGTCAACATTTGATTATATTTTTCCTATGTAAATAAGTATCTTGCTTTGTCTTTTGTAGCCTATCATTTCTTGTCACCTTGAGAGACATTCCAAAAACAGAACTTACAGCACTTCCCAGTATTATGAGGTACAGAGATGAATCATAAAACTCTTGTGGTGTGGGCATCTTGCCCGCTATCGGTGTACTTCACTTATATGAAATCTGCTGTAAGGTTTTCGTTTAGTTCAAGACTTTGCTAACACAATTTTTGAATCATGGGAAGAAGCTGTACTCACCATTCCTGAATATTCCCCATTGTAGTTAGTAAATTCAGTCGGTGATCTGCGAATATGGGATAAACGAATTTGCCAATCAGAAACTTCCGCATAGGACAGGTGATGAGTATTGGAAGTTGTAGTCCATACTCCCCATAAACAGCTATCTTCAAATTGTAGCAATCCTTCCTTGCGTAAATTAAAGGCTTGGGGAGTTCCGGGTAAAGGAATAATACTGTAGCAAGAAGTCTGAAATTCTAGCTGAGGGTTAATCTTGACCAGTTCATCAACCAGGTCTGTAATTGCTTCCTCAAGAAGTAATAAGTCATCATGATCATCATCAGGTAGACCAATAATGATGCCATAAGTCACCACAGGTACACCTGTGCTAACGACAGATTTCATCAATGTACAATGCTCTTGCCACGGTAGCAACTTCTTGTAGGCTTCCCGTCCAAAAACGGGACGTTCTGCGGGGATATAAGCCAAAGGACAAGGGCATCAAATCCCCCTGCTTGCAAGTCAGGAATCAACACTTGTTTACTGATTAATGAACGATGTCTATATAAAGAAGTCCAATTTTTTCCTTCTGCATCATATAGTCCGGTGGCTGGAACTTCAATTAGTCCAATTGTTGGTCTTTTGTCAGATGTTAAGGTCATAATAATCTCCTGGTATTCTTGACAGTTTAAACTTATTGATAACCCAGCTTTGCAGCAGTGATATTTATATTTTGATTAGGCCTTTGTAGGCTATCATGATTGCAGACATTGGGCGGCATACCAAAAACAAAACTTAACAGGACTTACGCAACTGGCACAGGCGATACTATTACTAACTTGGCAGAGCATTTAGAAAATATTAGTCATGATCAAATTAACTACTATAGTCCTGCTTAATTAATTGCCTAATTTACCCAAATTTTTATAATTATGACGTTTTGATATTTAAAAAATAACATGACTTTTTAATCTTCACTCCTGGGAATAGTCGCAGGAAGTAGAATACCTTCCGACAGCAAAGCATCCATAAACATTTTCCGCAGAACTCGCTGAATTTGAATATGTTTTCCTGGCTTTACCTTTGTCAATGTTCGCAGCAACAAATTAGATTCACCCATACTTTCTACACCATCTACTAGAGTGGGTTCAAGGACATCAGGATCATTTGTTTTTAATTGCTGTCCTATTTCTTCAATCACTTGATATATATGAGTTAAATTAGAATTGTAAGGTACATAAACTTCCACTACTGCAAATATGTACTGTTTAGAATAATTAGTAATTGAGCCAATATCCCCATTCCGAATAATCTGCAATTGACCATTGGGATGTCTAATCCGAGTAGTTCTCAATTCTATCGCCTCAACAGTGCCTTCTACTGGTTTCTCTTCAAGTTTTCCCGCTTCAATATAATCACCTACTAAATAATAATTTTCAAAAAGAATAAAAAAGCCACAAACTATATCATTAATTAGCGTTTGTGCGCCTAACCCTACAGCGATACCAACAATCCCAGCGCCAGCCAAAATAGGGGTAGGATTAATATCAAGAATATAGAGAACGGCAACCGCAACACTGAAGTAAACTAAGTATTGTAATAAACTACGAAACAAAGGAATCATAGTTAAACGTCTGCTTTTTTGGGTGTCAGTCAAATTCTGATCTTTGAATAGCACCTCTTCTAGTAGTAAATAAATCACCTCAAACATCACACGACTCATGAAAATGATAGCGATGATTTTGATAGTTTTTAGACCAAAAGTAGCCAGTTTAGCTATTAACTGCACCTGCTGAATTACCAATGTGACAGTGCAGACGTAAATCACAAATTCTAAACACCGTTTCAAAAAGGGAATCAGGTGTTGGAGACGATCATAAAATCTCAACAGATTATCAGGACTGGAGTATCTGACGCTCAGAACATCTAGAGTATCAACAATTGCCGCAACTGCTTTGAGAATGAGTAATCCCACAGCAATGATCAGATAGATTCGTAGTGCGATATATAGATATTCGGAAACTACTGTGGGTAAGTTGAGAAATTGGGTACAAGCAATCAGAACCCATAACCAAATTCCACCTCTAATTCTTTGATTGAGTGCAGTAAAAAAAGCGTCAATACTTTCATCATCGGCGGTATTTTGATCTAAGTTTTTAGCACGATTACTAGCTATCTTTAACCAATATTTGATGACTTTTAGAGCGAATATTGCTGCAATTACAACACCAATACTTTGAGCTATACCAATTCCTAATGCCATCCAAAATCCTGATGGAATCCGTCGAATTAGGGCTATTTTATATTGTTGGAGATTTTCACCCCGATAGATCAGATAACCATTAGCACCAACAATCAAAACGCACAATACTATACAACTAAGCAACAACAAACCAGTAATATTGCGGCGCAAAATTTTGATTTTTAAATCGTCACCCTTCAATATTAATAATCTAACCAACAGCTTGAATAACTTACCTACAAGCCATCTTAATAAGAGGAAGACAATTATTAAAATACCGACTTCAGCCAAAATAATTAATATGTTCATAGTTAGGTAATTTTCGCATTTTCTTGATACCCAAATCTTCAATGAATTCGGGTATATTTATTCTGAACTTTTTTATTTTAATTGTTGCTGTTCTGCATCGGTTTATATTTTTCTGGTTCGGTTCTCAACTCTACATACAGAGAATCAATACCCTCTTGTTCTAAAAGTTCCAAGATGGCTAAATTTAAGTTTTTCTCAGCATCAAAGTAGAGATTATCATCATTAACAAATGCCATTACTTCAATAACTCTGGCATTCTTTTCAATGTTTTTGAAACGAATTGTACACTTAGGAGAAAAACCAGGAATAGATTTTGGCATTTGTTGAATAGAATCACAAATTCTCGCAGTTTGTTTTGCGGAAATACCATCAATTTTGAGAATTAAATTTAATCCCCACTTTAATTCTTCCCCTGGATTTTGTGACCAATTATCTACAATTCCAGAAATCATGCGAGAATTGGGCATTTTCATAATTGAACCCCACTTAGCTAGATGCAGTGTTGTGGTTCTA
The DNA here is from genome assembly GCF_028330045.1 of Aphanizomenon sp. CS-733/32. Lineage (NCBI taxonomy): Bacteria > Bacillati > Cyanobacteriota > Cyanophyceae > Nostocales > Aphanizomenonaceae > Aphanizomenon > Aphanizomenon sp. CS-733/32. Next base: position 6,366 of record NZ_JAQMSE010000131.1, on the reverse strand, counting down.
AATCCAATACTTTTTATTTCCACAAAACCATCTAATCCTGATATTCCTACCCAGTCACCTTCACGATACAGATTATCCGAGTAGATAATCACTGTACAGAACCAATCATAAACAATGTCTTTAAACAGTAAACCTAAAGTGATACCAGCACCACCAAGTAACCCCACAAGTGCTGCTGCTGATTGTCCTAAAAATATCTCGCTGATTTTAATTGTTAAGACAATAATTGCTACCGATTGAAAAATTTTCGGCATCAAAGGTCTGAGTAATTCATCAAGTTCAGTTTCTGTTTGCAGGACAACGTTAGCAATTAATTGACCTAAAATTGAAGAACTACGATAAACAACATAGGCAACTATGAAGAGAACTATTACGTTCAAAACTCTGCTAATTGTCTCGCTGAGTTGAGAGCCTAAGTTATCTGCAAGAATTTCCTTACTTAGCCAGAATCCACCAATAAGAATTAGCCAGTTTAAAGCTGGCTTAATAATAGCAATCAATTCATCATCAAGGGTAGTTTCTGTTTTGCTTGTGAACTTTTCAATGGTTTTAATGATCACTGCCAGAAAAAATCTTCTTAATGTCTGTGTCAACGTTAAAATGACGAGAACAGCAGCGATTTTAGCAATGGGAATGTTGGAATAATTGATATTCTTAAGCGTGTTCCAGATAACTTCCATGACTTACCCTGATAGATATTTGAGCTTGTTGATTTTATATCACGAGAAAATTATCAACATCCAGAAATTTACAAATATTTTTAATTTTGATTTCTGAATTAGGAACGTGGATTTATTAACTTACAATTCTTGGTAACGACAGCCTAACCCGCATTTCTCACAAACATTGCGATTCCTAGGTCGCGCTTCGCTATCACAATATATCTGATCCTTATAGAGAAACGGTTTTGGGCATTTTTCACGGAGTTGATTTTTGATGCAGTGTCAAAACCCAGAATCCAGATTTTATAAGGGTTTGAGGATTTTGGTGAGAAATCCGGGCTAAGTCAATGTTAGATTACATCCATCAAGAGTTGCACTTTATTTAATCCTCATTTCTTACTGAAACAAAGCTTATTGAACTTGACAAAGAATCAATCCAAACCACCCTTTTTCATCTGTCCAAGTTTTCACAGTGTTTAATCCTTTACTCTGAAGTTGTTTTTCCATGTTTGTTAAATCAAACTTCCGAGAAATTTCCGTTAATATACTTTCTCCCGCTGCAAAAAACACCTTTAAATCCAAAACTTCTAAAGTTACCCAATGGCTTTTTTGACAATGTAAATACATCTCAATTTGATTATCAACCTGATTATAAATCGCTTGATGTTTAAACAAATTAATGTCAAAATTACCTTGAAAACGCCAATTCAAATGAGAAAGCATATTCAAATTAAAAGCAGCAGTCACATCTTGACTATCGTTATAAGCTGCTTCTAAAATATCTGTAGGTTTTTGTAAATCAATCCCTAGTAGAAAGTAATCTCCAGGCTGTAAAGTGCAAGAAACTTGAGCTAAAAAGCTATCAAACTCTTCTGGGTTAAAATTACCTAAAGAACTTCCCAGAAAAAACAACATCCGCGATTGTAAATAATTCGATTCTAAATGAACTAAAGCTTGTTCATAAGTTCCTAATAATCCATGAATAGTAATATCAGGATACTTTTCTTGTAACTGTAAAACACTAGTTTTCAGAATTCCTCCACTCACATCAATGGGAAGATATCTACAAGAACTGGCAATTTTTTGATAAGCAGTTAATAAAACTTGAGTTTTTGTGGAACTACCACTACCTAATTCTATCAACTCACAACAATTTGTAATTTCGGCAATTTCATCAGCGTACTGTTGTAAAATCCAAGCTTCTGTGCGAGTCGGATAATATTCTGGTAACTCACAAATTTGTTCAAATAATTGAGAACCAGGATCATCATAAAAATATTTAGGTGGTAAAGTTTTTTGTTTTTTACTTAATCCTTCAATTACATCTTTACCATCAATAGCTAACTCTTGATAGTGATGATCTAAAACTGTTAAAACTTGTGTGTTTAATGTTTGTGTACTCATGGTAAATATCCTGGTAGATTAAATGTTTACAATTTTTGTTTTCAGAAATTTAAATTTGTCACCTTTTAACTTTCACCTCATCCAAACTTTCAGCCACTCTAAAACCAACGTGCTGATAGAAATAGGGACGAAACCAGTTACGATAACAAGGTAAAGCCATTGTACCATTCGTTGCCCAAGAACCGCCCAACATCATAAAATGTTTATTATCAAAAAAGGGTGCAGATTGATCTGCATAAAGATGATGGGTTTGAAATCCTGGTAAGGGTTTAAATGTTTCTCCTAACCATTCCCAGACATTACCCCGTAAGTCAGAAAGTCCAGATTGATGATTTTCTGAAAACATTCCTACAGGAGTTGGGGAAATAAATTGTAAGTTGAGATTATAATTATTTGCTAAACTAGAATCTTCAGATATTGTTAATGCTTGATGCCATTCTGCTTCTGTCATTAACCGAGTGTTTTTACCTTTCCAGCGACAATAAGCTATTGCTTCATAATGGTTAACTTCCACTGGCCAATCTAAAGGTAAATCTATTTCATCAAATGTGGCACGATAGCGATAGTTATTTTCTTTGTGTATCCAGAATTTGGGATGTTGGATATTGTAGAGTTGTTTCCATTGCCAAGATTCAGTATGCCAATAATTGATATTATTGTAACCACCGGCTTGGACAAATTCTAAAAATTCTCCATTGGTAATCAGATATTGACTGGCTAAAAATGGTGGGACTTCTACTTCTAAATCACCATATTCACTATCCCAAGCAAAAGTTAAATCATCTTGGCGTTTTCCTAATTTAACTGTACCACCAGGAATTTCTCGCATTTGATTATGGGGAATTTCTCGATTAGTAGGTGCATAATTCCATCCTTGGGGACGTTTTAAGTTCTCAATAGGTAATTGACGCAACAGCATAGATGAGGTTTCTAGGTGAATGCGACTATGTTCTATTCCCATTAATAATGCCCAAATAGGATGTTGTTGATCAATGGGTAAATTTAAAGGAGTGTGATGAATGATTGCGGTAATTTCTGCTCTAGCTTTGTCTCGATATTCCCAAACTTTTTGAAGTTCAGGCCAATTAACTCCTTGAATGGCTGCTTCTATTTCTGCCGGTGTTTCTGGATCAACGCCAATTTCAAATAGGGTTTCATATTGGGGATTAATCCGATGTTTGATTAATCCCACCTGAATTAATTTATTGATATAAAAAACAGCCGAATGTCCAAGATAAAAAATTAATTTATTTCTTAAAGGATCGGGATTGAGATCAAAGGTTTCTTCCTTAATTACACTTTTCATCAAGGTTTCTTCTATTTCCCAGGAATTTTTAAAATAGTTAAGCAGGATTTTTGAACTACAATCATCGAGTTGGGGAATAGGCGCATCTGTCATTTTTTTTATCTGGGGAATTAATTGTTGGTAATATCTGGATTGATTAATTTTTTTTAATCAACCCAGTGATTGATTAATAAAATTTTTACCTCAATGATAAATATTTACAGGGATTTTACAGGAACTTCTGTGCCAGAATTCTAGGCTATGTATTTAATTATCTTATATTGATACCATTTTTTTTCTTTTTAATTGAAATTTAATATTTTCAGTAAAATTACTACCAGATGGATTCCTGTATTGAATATCTTCAGTGAAATTACTAATAACTGAATTACTATATTGACAAAACCAAATATAAACAATCTTTTTAGGCTAGTTCAAACTAAGTATATTAATTTCTAAGAATACCAATTTTTTGGGCGAGTTTGTTAGAATCATACATTAGCCCCTGTTATAGTGTTTTGGCGTTAGTTGCCAACAAAGCTATATTGGAATGATGAAAATAGATCAATGTTCTTGCTGCTGATAATGGATGAAGGCAATAGGTAATAGATAATATAAGTAGGTGAACACAATAAAACCAAACTGTGTAAAGAAACGTAAGTAATTGGACAAAAATATTTACAGTCATTGCGAGGGAAGGGAAGCAATCACAACCCTTGCGATCGCTTGATTTCACTTCGTTCCATATGGCTAACGCCACGCAACGCTTACGCAATGACATTGTGTAATTAATTCTATCTCACTCAAATCTCTGAAAACTTCTTTACTCTTCCCTATTGCCTATTGCCTATTGCTGTATGTGTTTAATGACCAGTGACCACTGACTAACGACTAATGACTAATGAGTATTTCCACCTCCGTACTGAGTGATTTACTAGACTCACTCCCCCATCTACGACCCCAGTTATATTTTAAGGCTTCACTAACTGCGCTCTCCCACGCTATGGAAGATCAGGTTTTAGCTGCTAATTTGGATCGTCCTCTGATTATTGCTAGTTTTCAGAAAGAGCGATTTTACCGTCAAGAAGCCCACCGCTATCAACGACTGGCGGAAAAAAGTAATCAAATATATGTATTATCTGCACCGGAAACGGAGTTTGCTAATAGCTCAGGATATTATGAAAAGGTCGCTTTTGAGCCTGATGATGCTTTAGCTCAAGAATGGCATTTGCTAGTAGTTGCTGATAATTATGCTACTTGCTTAATCTGTCGAGAAAGCTTGGGTTCTTTGGCTAAAAATCAACATATCCCAGAGATGATCCCTAGCTTGGATATGGATACGGCGCGGAGATTTGAGGGGATTTGGACATCGGAAAAACGAGTGTGTTTAAAAGCTGCCCAATTGTTGTTAGAGAGAATTCAGGTGTATCGGCCGGATTTAGCAGGGAAAGTTGATGAAGTGTTCAGTCGGTTGGGGATTGGGAAATTAACAGGTCAGTCAGTGGTCAGTTCTGATCGTGAGTATGCTTGTGACCTTGATACTGACCCGTTTGTGCAGAGGTTGGTGACATATCTGCAAGCTAGTCAGTATAAGCTGCATAAAGCTTACCGGTCGATCGCCGCTCAAGCCCGGAAAGAACGGTTGGTAAATTCAATTAGTACAGCAATTAGGCGATCGCTTGATCCACAAGAAATTCTCCAAGTTGCCGCGCAAGAGTTGGGACAGCACTTAGAAGCCTGTCGTTGCCTAATTTATCGCGCTCAAGCTACAGATGCCAAAGCTATAATTGAACATGAATTTTTGAACTCTAATATCACATCGGTACTGGGTCAAAGTTGGGAGTTAGAACATAATCCGCTATTTCAGCAGGTGCTACAACAGCTTGAGGGGGTATGTGTGGCTGATACCTTGGGGGACTATCAAGTCAAGAAATCACCGGCCTTATCGTCCATTGTCAGGCAGTTTGGCGTGCGTTCTTGGTTGATCGAACCCGTATTATATCAAGGGCGACTATTGGGAATTGTCGAGTTACATGATTGCCATTTTCCTCCCCATGAATGGCAACCAGGGGAGTTAGACTTAGTGAAAGCGATCGCTACTCAAATAGGTGCAGCCCTCATTCAAGCCGAATCTTTTGCCAATTTAGAAGAACTCAACCAACAGCTAGAAGCCTTGGACCGCACCCGCAGTAATTTAATTGCCATTACCGGTCATGAACTCCGCACTCCCCTATCTACCATTCAAGTTTGCCTAGAAAGCTTGGCCACCGAACCGGATATGCCTTGGGAACTACAACAGGTCATGCTCAGTACAGCCCTAGCCGACTCCGAAAGAATGCGGAAACTGGTACAAGACTTTTTAACCCTTTCCAACCTAGAAAGCGGTCGGGTAGAATGGCATCCTGAATCATTAACCATCCAAGAATGTATAGATTTAGCCCTCAGTCGCTTACGAACACGCTCTAGCCAAGAAAAGATTCCACAAATCAAAACTCAAATTTCCGACAACTTACCTTTAGTCAGGGCTGACGGTGATTGGTTAGTGGAGGTAATCGCCAAACTTGTAGATAATGCTTGTAAATTTACTCCCTCTTCTGGGCAAATTATTATTAAAGCCATTAGCAATGGTCAGGAGATGTTAGAAGTCACCGTAGCGGACACAGGACGAGGAATTGAACCCAATCGCCTAGAAATAGTTTTTGACCGCTTTTACCAAGAAGAGGGCGCATTACGGCGGACTACCGGGGGAACTGGTTTGGGTCTAGCAATTTGTCGGCAAATTGTCAATGGCTGGAACGGGAAAATTTGGGCAGAATCCACAGGTAAGGATCAAGGCAGTCAATTCCATTTTACAATTCCTATCGTGCAGGGTAGTCAATTTAGCTTAATCAGCAGAAGCCCCACGTCTCACTCTTAGGAGCGTGAGATGAATGCGCGTGAGTTGAGTTGCGTAGCCCAAATTGTATTTGAGCGTAGCGAAAACAAAGAAGGCTACAGCGACGAAACGAACAAAAT
>NZ_JAQMSE010000130.1:0-20465 GCF_028330045.1 Aphanizomenon sp. CS-733/32 | reverse complement strand
CAGTTTGTGCCGGGATTTGAATGCTTCAATTAATATCAAGAACCGGGGGACACACGGTCTTAAAGCTCAGTCAATGTCTTCATAGAAGAGTCGCTGAGAAGCCCACACTCACCCGAAGGGGAGTGTGTGGAGTATGTCACAAGATGCCAGAATTGAATTAGAACAATTACATCTTTTACAAAGTGAAGATAATTATTGACCATCCCGATGTCGCTACCAGTTTCAACAATTTGGCAGGACCGAAATTTTACCATCACTGCAAAAATTATCTCATCAAGAAAAAATTAAAGCTATTCAATTTTTAGCCGCAGAATTAGCTAGAAATGAACAAAATCCAGATTTTCTTGAAAATGGTAAAACTTATGAAGTTTGGTCGCCTTATGATGCTTTTGCAGCCGAGCAAACTTTAACTGATATGTTACAGCAACATTTACAAGCAGAAACCAAATAACTAAATGACATTTAAAAAACGCTTTCAATTTATTAAAAAATCGAACTCTTTAAGTGAAATTAGCTTAGTCCCTAATCTGCCTTTGCGCTTATCATATCAAGATAAGTCGATTTCAGTATCAGGATTATTAGACACAGGAGCAAGTGTCAATGTTTTACCCTACGAAATAGGATTACAATTAGGACTAGATTGGGATAAGTGTAATACATCTGTTACCCTAGCGGGTAATTTAGCTAAATTTCCCGCGAAAGGAGTTATTTTATCAGCTACCATTGATGAATTTCTACCTGTGACGCTGGTTTTTGCTTGGACTCAAGCTGAAAATACACCTTTGCTGTTGGGAAGAATCAATTTTTTTCAAGAGTTTGATGTGTGTTTTTATGGTTCTCAATTAGCCAGGACTTACGCAAAATATCTCTCAAACCCTCATTTCTCTGTGTTCTCTGTGCCTCTGTGGTTCGTTTACTCCGTAACTAGTGCGTAAGTCCTATTAGCTTTTGAAATTTTTACTAAGGATCATGAATTTAATAAGGTGTCAAACTTTGTTTGAGGTTTCTTGTCCTACGTCAAAGATAATAACCAGGAATTACAGGTTATTTAATCCACGATCCTAAGTCTAATGAATTGTAACTGGTGCTTTAGCAGTAACGCACAAAGGTATCGCTCTTTCTGTTCTTTAGGATAATGAAGTGCGATCGCTTTTGGGTGGTTATAGAAAATGGAAAGCGATTCCCGCTATCTCTTCGAGACGCGATCGCGATCGCTCAAAAAAAGCTATAATTTAGAAAATACCCTTAATTAATGTCTTATGTTAACTACATACACCGCAAAATATACCAAAATAAATAGTGGATATATGGGACAACTGATTGAATGGCAAGAAGTCATTACCGAAGGAGAAACACTAGAAATATGCAGAACTATGTTACAAGATGCACTCAAAGAAATGATTCTTGCCTATCATCAGCAAAATAAAGAAATTCCCACAGGAAACTCTTTACTTGAACAAATTCCTGTAGAAGTATAATCATGTCCGTAAAACGAAAAGATCTAATTAAGTATTTGGAAGAAAATGGATTTTATTTATTGCGGGAAGGTGGCAATCATTCTATTTATACTAATGATATAAAAACTATTCCCGTCAAAAGACATCGTGCAATTGACCGCATTACTGCCAACGCAATTTGTAAACAAGCTGATTTATTACCTAAATTTTAAACCTTATGGTGTCACTTTTTAAGATGAAGAAGAATGATGAATTTCCTTTTGGTCAAGCCAGAAGAATTAGTCCATTAGAAGTAATAGCTTCCCATTACCCCTAATGTAACCTCTGCATGAGGATTCTGGCTTGTTCACTGATAGCTTGCCAATTTTCCTGTAATACTGATTCTGTGGGGAATAATTCGCCACTTAACCCCACCGCTACTGCACCAACTTGTAAAAAATCTTGAGCATTTTCTAATGTTATACCCCCCGTAGGAATTAGGGGAATATGCCCAAGGGGTCCTTGTAAACTCTTAATATAGCTAGTTCCGCCCACTGCTTGCACCGGAAACACCTTGACACAACTTGCACCATGATTCCATGCGGTAATAATTTCTGTGGGTGTCAATGCACCAGGAATAATGGGGATATTTGCGGTTAATGCAGCTTGAATCATATCTAGATCAGTGTGGGGACTGAAGAGAAATTGCGCCCCACAGGCGATCGCCTCTTGTAACTGTTGAACGTTAAATAATGTCCCCGTACCAATCATACAGTTAGGTAATTTAGCACGGAGTTGGGCAATTAATTCCGGTGCGCGATCGCTATTCCAAGTAATTTCAATTAACTGCATTCCTCCAGATGCTACAGCTAAAGCCATTTTCTCACCCCATACCATCTTCGGGGCGCGAACAACAGCGATCGCTCGATGTAATTTTAACTGTGACAACCAAACTTGATTAGACATTCTTACTGTGACTGTGACTTGCAACCAAGAGGTTAAAAACCTCAAATATAAACATAACCTAGGAACAGAATCTTAACATTCCATCTTGCTTATTTACTCAATCTATGTCATATTATATATATCACTAAATCTATCGGATTACCGTAGTTTAAAATGAACCTAGCAAAACAGATGGAGATTCAAGATTTCCAGAACTTATTCCGCATATTTTCAATACATCGAGTTTTATGGCATTTATATGCTTATGTTACAGTTTTCAAAGTCCTCATGCTCACCTTGGTAAGTATAATTTTCTTGAGTATCCATTGGACTCACCGCAAATTATTTTCCCACCGTCGCGTCATAGAAACAAATGAATGGGACTTAAACAGCATCAATTAAACCAACGAGTGAATTTAATTTTGTCCGACTACTTAGCGACTCTGCACGAAACAAAAAAGGGCGGGTATCAAACCCACCCCAGTTGTAATTACAAATTAATTACCAATTATCGGCGCACTCAAAGAGACATTTTGCACTGCTTTGGTTGTGGCTAAGGTTGGGACAGAATCACGCAGTCTTGCTGTTAATTGTACAGTTGTAGCGTCGTACATTTGGGTTAGCAATTTGGGATAAAAACCAATACCAATAATAGGTATCAACAAACAAGCAATGATAAAAACTTCACGGGGTTCAGCGTCTATCAAATTTTGATGAGAAACTAACTCTTCATTTTCTTGTCCGTAGAAAATTTCGCGCAACATTGAAAGGAGATAAATTGGCGTTAAAATCACACCAACAGCCATCAAGAAAATGACAATGACTTTAAATGTCGAGTTATAAGCATCACTGGTGGCAAAGCCGACAAATACCATTAATTCGGCGACAAAACCGCTCATTCCTGGTAATGCTAAAGAAGCCATTGAACAAGTTGTAAACATGGCGAAAATCTTTTGCATTTTCTTACCGACACCACCCATTTCATCTAACATGAGGGTGTGTGTGCGATCGTAAGTTGCACCGACTAGAAAGAACAAACTTGCCCCAATTAAGCCGTGAGAAACCATTTGTAAAACTGCGCCACTTAAACCCAAGTCGGTGAAAGAGGCAATCCCAATGAGAACAAAGCCCATGTGGGAAATTGAAGAGTAGGCAATTTTCCGTTTTAAATTCCTTTGGGCAAAGGAGGTTAGGGCAGCGTAGATGATATTTACTACCCCCAAAACCACTAACACTGGAGCAACGTAAGCGTGGGCATCGGGTAGCATTTGGGCATTCATGCGAATTAAGGCATAACCACCCATTTTTAACAAAATACCTGCTAGTAACATATGCACGGGGGCTGTAGCCTCACCGTGGGCATCTGGTAGCCAGGTATGGAGGGGAATGATGGGCAACTTGACAGCGTAGGCAATCAGGAAGCCAGCGTAGAGTAAAAGTTGTAAATTGAGTCCAAAATCTTTTAAGGACAGCGATCGCATATCGAATGTCACTGTATCGCCATAAAACCCCATTGTCAAGGAAGACAGCAAAATAAACAGCGAACCACCAGCGGTGTACAAAATAAATTTAGTCGCTGCATATTGGCGTTTTTTCCCGCCCCAAATTGACAACAGGAAGTATATGGGGACAAGTTCCAATTCCCACACCAGGAAAAATAACAGCATATCCTGAACGGCAAAAACGGCAATTTGACCGCCATACATTGCCAAAATTAGGAAATAAAACAATTTCGGCTTTAGTGTGACAGGCCAAGCGGCTAAGATTGCCAGGGTGGTAATAAATCCTGTTAAGAGAACCAGAGGCATGGATAAGCCATCAACCCCTAAAGACCAATTTAAGCCCAATTGGGGAACCCAGGGATAACTTTCCACCAGTTGCAAATCGGGATTAGAGAAATCGTATCCAGTATAAAAAGCGCAGACAATGAGGACAAAATCTATCAACCCGACAATGAGAGAATACCAGCGCACGGTTTTTCCATCTTTATCTGGGATGATGGGAAGGAGTAGTGATGCGGCTATGGGAAATAAAATAATCGTCGTCAGCCACGGGAAATTAGCTATATTCATCACAATTAATCTGCTATTAAAATCATGTTTGGCAGCAAGTTAGGATCTAATAACTTCTAAATCACCTTAAATCAAGGATTACAGCCACAAGGTTAACATAGATGCTCAAATTAAGTTAATTTTAGATAAAAGAATTAACCAAATTTACCGTTAATGTAAGCTTTGGTGTCTTCCTGTTGAGGATCACTGAAAATCATCTCAGTTGAGTTGTACTCTACTAAGTAGCCACTACGTCCACCTGTTTCGGAAGCTTTAACGTTAAAAAACGCGGTTTTATCAGATACTCGTGATGCTTGGTGCATATTGTGGGTGACAATGACGATGGTATATTGTTCTTTGAGTTCGTGAATTAGTTCTTCTATCCGTGCAGTAGAGATAGGATCAAGGGCAGAACATGGTTCATCCATCAGGATAACTTCTGGTTGGACAGCGATCGCCCGCGCAATACATAAACGCTGTTGTTGTCCACCGGATAATGATAACCCATTTTGTCGCAATTTATCCTTGACTTCATCCCACAAAGCCGCCTGCCGCAAACTCCGTTCCACCAATTCATTCATATCACCCCTGTAGCCATTGATTCTCGCGCCAAAGGCAATATTTTCGTAAATTGACTTGGGAAAGGGGTTGGGTTTTTGAAATACCATACCAATGCGTCTTCGCACTTCTACAGGATCAATATTCGGTGCATAGATATTTTTATCATAGAAATAAACTTTACCTTCGGCTCTAAATGAGTCAATTAAATCATTTAGCCGATTATAACATCGCAATAAGGTAGTTTTACCACAACCGGAAGGACCGATAAAAGCGGTGACTCGATTTTTAGGAATATCTAACCAAACATTTTGTAAAGCCAAAAACTTGCCATAATAGATATTTAAGTTTTCTGTGCGTAAAACCGATTCAGTTCCATTAATTGTGCTAATGATAGTATTCATAAAATCGGGCTTGATGAAGGAGGCAGGAGTCAGGAGTTCAGGAGGAAGAAGAAAGAAGAATAGTTTTCACCAATTACCAATTACCAATTACCCGTTCCCTTGCTAACAATTTTTAACGCCAACTTAATTAGATAAATTAAATCTTTTTTCTAGTCACCCAGCGAGCAATAATACTAGTAATTAAAACCATCAACACGAGAATTAAAGACGCAGCCCAAGCTAAAGATTGCCAAGTTTGATAGGGAGAAGTGGCAAAGTTGTATACTAAAACCGCTAGAGAAGCAGTTGGTTTGAGGATACTATCTGGCCAAAAAGCAGAAAAAAGAGCCGTAAATAGTAATGGTGCAGTTTCTCCAGCCGCACGAGCGATCGCTAAAGTAGAACCAGTGACAATCGCAGGTAAGGCAGTCGGCAATACTATCAATATCACAGTTTGTAAATTAGTGCTTCCTAGTCCAATAGATGCTTGTCGTAAATCTTGAGACACTAATTGCAAAGCCTCGTCTGTAGTTCGCACAATAATCGGTAACATCAAGATTGCTAGGGCGAATCCACCTCCCAGGGCTGAATAAGAGCCTAAATGCAGTTTTACCAAGGTTAAAACCACAATTCCATAGGCAAATACCCCAGCAATAATCGAGGGAACTCCACTGAGAACATTAGTAGCAAAACGTATCCATCTGGCAATTTTTAGAGAACTAAACTCACTTAAATAAATTGCTGCCAACACACCAACAGGAACACTAATGATCGCAGCAATTCCTACCATTAATAATGTTCCTAAAATGGCATTACCAAAACCGCCATTTTTCCCGAAGGGAGGAGGTGGCAACTCTGTAAAAACATTGATATCTAAACTACTAAAACCTCTAATTACTACATAATAAAGCACTGCCAATAAAGGAATCAGTGCCAAAAATCCACAAACAAAAGCTAATCTAGTCATGACCATATTAACCAATGTTCGAGGAGACGAAAGAGAACGAGTCAGGCTGCCTCGCGGAAACAAAGAATTCATAATTTAACCATAGTATTAGTTATGCAATTTGGGATTTACGTTAGCGAAGCGTAAGCAGCGCAGCGAGTATTTTTACGTTCTGAAAGATGGGGAACTATACCAAATTTTTAATCTAAAATCTAAAATCTAAAATCTAAAATTCCTAAATTCGCTGCATTCGTGCCACAATAAAATCCGCCAGAATATTGACGATCATTGTTAAAATAAATAAAACTAAAGCTGCATACATTAAAGCCGCAATTTGTAACCCATTAGCTTCAGCAAATTGATTTGCTAATAAAGAAGAAATCGTATTTGATGGTGCTAAGAGAGAGATATTAATATTATTAGCATTCCCGATTAACATTGTCACAGCCATTGTTTCACCCATTGCCCTCCCAAGTGCCAACATTACCGCACTGACAATGCCAGAAAAGGCAGCAGGAATAATAACTTGAAAAATGGTTTCCCAACGGGTTGCACCTATTCCTAAAGCGGCTTGACGCAAACTTGAAGGTACAGAAATCAAGGCATCACGAGAGATAGCCGTGATAATTGGCAAAATCATAATTGCTAATATTACTCCTGCTGGTAACATTCCTGGTCCAGTGGGTGCAGAACTAAAAACTGGCAACCAGCCTAGATAAGTATGTAGCCATGTGCCTAAATTTTTTAACACAGGGATTAAGACAAAAATTCCCCAAACTCCATAAACAACACTGGGAATAGCTGCTAGGAGTTCTACTAAAAATACCAGGACTAAATTTACCTGGGGGGGGAGAAAATTCTCACTCAATAAAATTGCTGTTCCTACACCAATAGGGAGGGCTAAAATCAGTCCAATTAAAGAACTGATGAGAGTTCCGTAAATGGCTGGTAGTACCCCATATTCATTATTAACAGGATTCCAACTGCTGGTAACAAAGAAATTAATCCCGAATTTTTGGATAGCCGGTAAAGCACTAGTGGTAATTTGCCAGGCAATCCATAATATAATAGCAGCGATCGCTAGGGCAAAAATTCGAGTTATCCAAATAAAGCTGCGATCTAAATTTCTATCTATTTCCGAACGGTTTTTTGTGGTTAATGAATCTTCTTGAAAAACTGTAGTCATTTTCTTGACTCCTTACTTCTGGCTTCTGAGAAAGGGCGCAGGCCCTGCGCCCCTACTTTGACAAACGGAAATATGATAATCAGGACTAATTTGATCTGCCGCTGCTGCGACTTTATTAATTACATTGGCTGGTAAGGGTACATATCCTAATTCACTAGCTATCTTTTGTCCATCGGTTAAAGCATATTCAATAGTTGCTTCCATTGCTTTAGCTTTGCCGGCATCAGTATATTTTTTATAGGCGAGAATCCAAGTGTAAGTTACTATTGGGTAGGATTCTGCACCTTCAGGGTCGGCAATAAAAGCACGCAGATTTTCTGGTAAAGTTACTGATGCTAGAGTTTTAGATGCTGATTCTTCAGAAGCTAAAACAAACTGGTTGGATTTATTTTCTAAAGATGCAAATTTGAGCTTACTTTCCTTAGCATAGCCATATTCTACATAACCAATAGAACCTTGAGTTTGTTGAATTTGGGCGGTAACACCTTCATTACCTTTAGCACCAACTCCTATCGGCCATTTTACACTTTTACCTTCACCGACTTGAGTTTTCCATTCTGGACTAATGGTACTAAGATGTTTGGTGAAAACGCCCGTAGTTCCGCTACCATCAGCGCGATAAATGACTTTGATTTCCTCTTTTGGCAATTTTAGATTAGGATTGATTTTAGCGATCGCCGGATCATCCCAAAATTTAATTTTACCTAACAGAATATCAGTGTAAACTGCTCGTGATAACTGGAGTTGAGGAACTTCTGGCAAATTATACGCGAGGACAATACTACCCGCAGTTAGAGGTAATAGTAGCACACCTTTTTCTGCCGGAACTTTGTTAATTTCTTCATCCTTCATTGCTACATCACTAGCGCCAAAGTCTAATGTTCCTTGGGTAAACTGCTCAACACCCGCACCACTACCCACAGACTGATAATTAACTTTTAAATTGGGATATTTTTTATTTAACTCTGTAAACCAAGTTTGATAAAGTGGGGCAGGAAAAGAAGCGCCCGCACCGATTAATTCTACATTACCTCCTAAATCTAGTTTCTGAGCATCGGCAGTAGTTGTATTTGTCGTTTTACCAGGAGACTCACTCATAATTGGATTCTTTGAGTTAGTTTTTCCACAAGCTGATAGACTAATTACTACTGTTAATACAGATATTGAAACTATCAGGCGATGATTTTTCATGAAACTGATTTTAAGTAGAGCTTACTAAAATCTTCTTTCCCTCGGCTTCTTAGAGGTTGTTTGAAAAGTCTAAATTCATACATCTCTGGGCGGTTAGAAACCGCGTCTACACAGGCGAAACCCACCTGCGTGGGTTTGAAAACCTTAATTTTGTGTTAGTCCACGAAGGTGGACTTTGTTTGTGTAGTAGCGAATTATATTCGCCGAAAACTTTTCAAACGTCCTCTTAGTCCCCTACCTTGTTTCCAAGACTATTTTTAGCCCCAAGTTACTCCTGAAACCATTGATTGATAAAGGGTTGAGATTTATCAAGCCTCCAGTTCGGATCAGTGTGCCTGGGAGTTCATTATATTCACCGAAAACTTGTTAAACATCCTCTTAAAGATAGGTTGATTATCCATTAGGAGACTTTCAATGTATAATTTTGCAATTTCTGTTATATTAGCGATCGCTTCTTCAAAAGTATCTCCTTGAGAATGACAGCCCTGAAAAAGAGGACAAAAAGCGTGATCATCTCCATCTTTCTCCTTGGCGAGAAGGACGGTATAATTGTAAACTTATTGACCTTTTACCTACTGTTAATTAACCCTTGCGCCTAATCAATGTTTGCTGCCTCGAATCAACTGCTATGGTCTATGATAGGCTTGCTCCTCACAGTGGGTGGTACTTTCCTGGAAGCTTATGGTGTTACCTCACCTTGGAATTGGAGTCAGCACGGAATTCAAACCCTTTCACTAGGTGTCAGCTATCAAATTGGTGCAGTCCTACTGGTCGGCTGTTTAGGAGGTCAAAATGCTGGTGCGCTCTCGCAAATTGCCTATTTAGTCATGGGATTAACCTTATTGCCCGTATTTGCCGAAGGAGGCGGTATCGGTTATGTTAAACTATCTCAGTTTGGTTATTTGCTAGGATTTATTCCCGGAGCTTGGATTTGTGGATATTTAGCCTTTAAAGCTCGACCTCGGCTAGAAACTCTAGCTTTTAGTTGTCTTTGTGGCTTATTCACCGTTCACATCTGCGGTATTGCTTATTTAATCATCAGTTATATCTTACCCTGGAGAGGAACAGACAATCTATCACTGATTCAAGCTATTCTGAAATACTCCTGCTTTGCACTGCCAGGACAACTAGTGGTTGTTTGTGCCGTTACCATAGTAGCTTATGTGCTACGACATATAATGTTTTATTAGTCATTGGTCAATGGTCAATGGTCATTAGTCATTGGTCATTGGTCATTGGTCATTGGTCATTGGTCAGTAGCAAAGAAGAACAACTGACAACCGACAACTGACAAATTCATCATGCGTATAAAAAATCGCTTCTTCTGGATTGCCGCTCTGATAGCATTTCTATTAGACCAACTGACAAAATACTGGGTAGTGAAGACCTTTAACCCAGGACAAACACTACCACTATTGAGGGGAGTCTTTCATTTTACCTATGTGACTAATACAGGTGCAGCTTTTAGTTTATTAAGTGGCAAAGTAGAATGGTTACGCTGGCTATCTTTGGGCGTTAGTTTAGTATTGATAACCATTGCATTATCTGGACCATTGTTAAGTTTTTGGGAGCAAATGGGTTATGGTTTGATTTTAGGGGGAGCAATGGGCAACGGTATTGATAGATTTATACTAGGGTATGTCGTTGACTTTCTGGATTTTCGATTAATTAATTTTGCCGTGTTTAATATGGCTGATTCTTTTATTAGCATTGGTATAGTCTGCTTGTTAATTGCCTCATGGAAAAAAACACCAAGTAATTAAAAAATTTAATTCTTCTTGGGAAAATTCCCCTACTTTCCCGTTAATTTTTAACTTTTAACTTGCAATTGTTTATGAGTTCTCCCCAACCTCCTCAAAAGCCAAAAACTATAATTGGTCAAGTAACTCAAGCGGTCAGCACCATTCATGCTAGAGTCAACTTTTCCATGAAGCTCAAACCCAATGCGAAAGTACCAAAACTATTGGTCCATGATGCCGGCGGGAATCAAGAAGAAGAATATGATTTATTAGGCGATCGCTATATACTAGGACGGAGTTCAAAATCCTGTGATATCGTCGTCCGTAACCCACTTATCAGCACAGTTCACCTCTCATTATCACGGGACTCCACCCAAAACACCCCCGTTTTCACCATCAAAGACGAAAACTCCACCAACGGGATTTATCTTGGCAAAAGGCGGATAAATACCCTAGAACTGCGTCATGGTGATGTTATTAACCTAGGACCACAGGATCTAGCTGATGCTGTGAGTATTCAATACATAGACCCACCCACCTGGTACGTCAAAGCTGCCACCTGGACAGCCTATGGAGTCGGTGGTGTCACGGCTTTAATTGCCTTAGCCATAGGTGCAGAATGGCTGAAATTTTCCGTCAGACCCCTACCTACAGCCACTCGCGCCCCGGTCGTCGTCTATGCCCGTGATGGCTCAACCCCCCTCCGTGAACCCCGCAACATCGCCCACATAGACCTGAAAAAATTATCAGACTTTGGTCCATATTTACCTGCTGCGGTCGTAGCCTCCGAAGATAGTCGTTACTATTGGCACTTTGGCGTAGACCCTCTGGGTGTGTTACGAGCCTTACTTATCAACAGTCGTAGCGGTGACGTTCAACAGGGGGCAAGTACAGTTACCCAACAAGTAGCTCGAAGTTTATTCCGGGAATATGTCGGCAGTCAAGACTCTTTAGGACGGAAAGTTAAAGAAGCCGTCGTCTCCCTCAAACTAGAAACCTTTTACAGCAAAGACGATATTTTACTAACCTACTTAAATCGTGTATTTTTAGGTGCAGACACCTCCGGCTTTGAAGATGCAGCCAAATATTATTTTAACAAATCCGCCAAAGAATTAACCCTAGCCGAAGCAGCCACCCTAGTAGGGATTTTACCAGCCCCCAATGCCTTCGATTTTTGTGGCAGTGGTCCCCGGAAACTCGGTGCAGCCGACTATCGCAATCGAGTCATTAAACGACTGCTAGAAATGGGCAAAATTACCCAAGAAGAAGCCAACCGCGCTCGCCGTTCTACAGTTCAAGTTAGCCCCAAAGTTTGCGAAAGGCAAGCCAAAACCATTGCCCCCTATTTCTATGATTACGTCTTTCAAGAACTCACATCAAGGCTAGGCCCTGTAGCAGCCAGAGAAGGTAACTATATCATCGAAACCCAACTTGATCCAGCTATCCAAGCCAAAGCCGAAGCCGAATTAAAAAATTCCGTCACCAAAGCCGGCTCGAATTTTGGATTTTCCCAAGGAGGAATGGTGACTCTGAACTCCAAAACCGGGAGTATTATAGCTATGGTAGGCGGGACTGATTACAAAAAAAGCCAGTTTAATCGCACCGTTCAAGCTCAAAGACAACCGGGTTCTACCTTTAAAATTTTTGCCTACGCTGCGGCTATAGAAAAAGGGTTTTCGACCTACAAAAGTTATTCTTGCAGTCCTTTAACTTGGCAAGGTTTTACCTATAAACCCTGTCGGGCTGGTGCTGGTGGTAGTTTAGACATAGCCACTGGTTTGGCAATGTCAGAAAACCCCATTGCTTTGCGGGTAGCCAAGGAAATTGGCTTGAATAAAGTCGTAGATATGGCGCAGCGGTTGGGTATTAAATCCAACCTTGAGGAAGTACCCGGTTTGGTATTAGGTCAAAGTGTAGTTAATGTGTTAGAAATGACCGGGGCTTTTGGGGCAATTAGTAATCGTGGAGTCTGGAATCCCCCCCATGCTATTAGTAAAATTCGTGACAGTAGTGATTGCAAGGATCTCAAAGACTTTGAAACCTGTCGAGTAATTTACTCCTTCGATACAGATCCAAATGGTTCTAAGGAAGTGCTAAAATCAGCAGTTGCCAATCAAATGACTACTATGATGCGGGGAGTCATTACTAGTGGTACAGGTCGTAGTGCGGCTATTGGTTTAGGCGAAGCAGGTAAAACCGGAACCACAAATGATAATGTTGACCTCTGGTTTATTGGTTTTATTCCTAGTCGTCAACTTGTCACCGGCATTTGGCTTGGAAATGACAATAATTCACCTACCTCCGGCAGCAGCGCCCAAGCGGCACAACTTTGGGGTAGTTATATGAGTAAAATTACTAAATAGGGTTTGCTGAATAAGTGCACCTGTCCCGGATTTCTCACAGACAACTTATTCAGCAAGAGTCCTAGTATTTCTAATTCATCACCAATTATCCCCATTTCAGAATCTACATCACGTTCACATGATAATGTAGTTGATGCCACTAAACCTTTGTAAAATACACATCCCATTCCTAAAGCTTCTAATGAATTAGAACGGATAAATCAATAATGAAATTCAGAATTAAACGTTTAATTGCTTTGTTTTTAACTTTAGTCAGAAGTGATGCTCAAGTTAATATGAAGAGACTGGCTGAGGTGACTAAAAGTTGTCAGCAAGATGTGTTTTCTAAAGAATACTATCAACAAATGCTACTGGATGTTGATCAGTGGGATAACAATGATTTAGAAAAATGTATCTACTGCCGATATTATAGCTCCTTAATTTTGGATAAATTCCCTGAACTCGCTTTAACAGGAGACATATTACCCGGATATCCTGGTTATGTAGCTGTTGGACAACTAGCAAGCATCTTTATTTCTCCTGGTTACACCGGGATGCAGTTGTTAGAATGTATTATTGCTAACGATACCTCTAGTGATGTATGCTCCAATTGCAGGAGGATATCTGGAGGCACAAAATATAGGTCTAATGGTTTAATATCATCCTACTTACCTTATGTTTGCCCTTCTTGTGTTGTAGCTCATGACGAAGTATCAGGTTCACAAGAGGCAATTTTAAAAGCTTTTATCGAATGGTTTCTTAAACTTGATAAACCACAAAGGAGAGAAGTAATTTCTATTTTAGGGGATGAAGATGAAGCTATTAAGTTGAGGTACTCACTAGTTGATGAATCTATAAAAGCAGTAGAAGAATATAGAAAAACACGGGCAAGGATTGAGCAGCAGGAACAGGAGCGACAGAGAAGAGAATTACTTGATGATTAGGTTTTTGTAATTTGGTAGGTTGGGTTGACACAAGAAAACGCAATAATAACTAATAACAGCGTAACCTATAATTAATGATAATAAATAATTAAAAATAATGCTCAAAGCTATTAGACTAACTGAGGCAATTAAACCTGAAAGTTATCTATATCAAAAAGCCCAAGAGTTAAAATCTGGATTTGCGCGAAAAATGCTCAAATTAGCACAGGAGAAAATGAATGAGAAAGATGCCGATACATGATTAAAAATTGCCCGACAAATTCCGCCTATTCCTGAATTACAAGCGGAAGTTGATGATTTTATGGTTTTGGGTGAAGCTCAAAGAAGTGCCCCAGAAAAAGATTAGACTATGGACAGCAAAAATTTCGGGAGATAGAAAAGGGAAAAGAACAATAAAGGCTATTAGAAAAGAAGGAGAACCAATACGAGCGAGCAGAATGGTAATTTTTCTGCCTATCTAATAAACTATAAGAATCATAAATAATTAAATAATTGATGATGTTTCTTTTTCTTCTCCTTGTATCTTATCTTCGTGTCCTTCGTGTCTTCGTGGTTTGTAAAAAAGTAATTTAGTAGGTTGGGTTGACGCAAGGAAACCCAACAATAATCAATAACAGCGTAACGTAGAATTAATGATAATAAGCTACAACATACGACACATCAGATAGAATCATGACCACAGAAGCAGAATATCAAGCAAGAATTACCAGCTATAACTGGGATGATTTAATCAAATTATGGTCAGAAATTGAATCAGGTAATACACCAAATTGGGATGCGGGTAAAGCGTTAGAGTATCTCGTTTTACGAGCATTTCAACTTAACAACGCCGAAGTAACCTGGCCTTATAGCGTCTATTTAGATGGAGAAGAAATAGAACAAATTGACGGAGTAGTTTATGCAGATGGCTTATCTTGTATAATAGAATGTAAAGACACAGCAAAACCTGTTAAAATTGAACCTATAGCCAAGTTAAGAAATCAACTATTACGCAGACCAGCAGCAACTATTGGGAGTATATTTAGTCGTAGTGGATTTACAGAAGCATCGGAAACCTTAGCCGGATTTATTGCACCTCAAACTATTCTATTGTGGGGAGGAGAAGAAATTAAATATTGTTTAGAAAATGAGTGTATACGTAGAGCATTAATCAAAAAATATCGTATTTGTGTTGAACAAGGACTAGCTAATTACAGCATTAAAACAGAGGTTCTATCATGACTTTAGCTTATATAGTTCTAGAAGGTAATAAAAACCAAGAAATCTTAGAAAAATTACTACCTAAAAATCTGATTCAAGATGTGAAAATAGTAGTAGGTGAGAGTCAGTATGAAGTAAGATCATTAGCAAGTTCACTACTTGCTACCAAAAATACTCCTGTTATATTAATTCTAGATGCAGATACAGATAACGAATCTCAAATATTTGAAAAGCAAGATTTAATTAATTATTTATTACGTCGAGCATCTGCTGGTATTCCCTTTCAAGTTTCTCTAGCTGTTCCAGAAATAGAAATTATTTTAATACAAGATAAATCATTAATTGAAAAAATAGCACAACGTCAATTTAATGATTTAGAATGGAAATTTGCTCAAAGCAAACCTAAGGAATTTTTAGAGACAGTTTTAGGTAAAGAACAATCAATTAGTGAGAAAATATTTAGCAATATAAATGATGAAGAAATTAAGATATTGCAACAACATCCATTAATACAAGAAATAATGGAATTTTTGTCATTACTTACTCCGTCTTTTGTCGCAATTAACTAACCATATATTTGTAGGTTGGGTTGACATGAGGAAACCCAACATCATTTTTCAGATCCCCGACTTCTAAGATTAATTATTTGTTGAATAGAAAAATCTTGAAAAGAAGTCGGGGATCTTTTGGGAAAATGGAAATGCTTATAATGTAGAAATAGTGGATTACCATTAGGAGAAAATGTCATGGAAAACAACTTACTACATAATCCCCATCCTGGTGAAATTTTAAAATATGAATTTTTAGAAGAATTAGACATCAGCGAAAATACTTTAGCTGTTAATTTAGGTTTAACTTATCCTACTATTCAAGGAATTATTACAGGTAAACTTAAAATGACAGCAGATATAGATTTGCGCCTTTGTCGCTATTTTAGACTTTCAGATGGTTATTTCTTAAGATTGCAAAATGCTTATGAAATAATGGCAGCAAAAAGAAATTTAGGAGAAATTTTAAATCAAATTATTCCTTATTCTTTACTAGGAACAGATTAACGCAAATATGTTACATCTTCTTATCTGTTATAATGGTGAATGATAAAGTTACCAGTAATGTAATGATTAAATTACAAAAATTGCAAGAACAGGTATTAGAATTACCAATCAAAGAACGCTGGACTCTTGTACAAACCTTACTAGCATCAATCCAACAAGAAACTCTATCCTCTATTCCTCCTCAACCCACCCTAGACACCTTATCTGAACTTGACCCCTGGACACAAAGCCTCATAGGTGTAATTCGCTTAGAATCAGAAAATCCAGAGGAAAGTTATGTTAATTACCTAGAGGAGAAATATAGTTGAAACAGGTATTATTTGACAGCGATGTTTTGCTGGATATATTAGCACAGCGTCAAACGTTTGTTATTGCTTCAGCACAATCATTAAATACAGTCATGAAAAAACAGGTGCAAGGCTTTGTTTCAGGACACGCTATCACCAATATTTTCTATATTTTACGCCGTCAAATTGGTAGCGAAGCAGCACGTAAATTAATAGAAAACTTATTGCAACATATTCAAATTGCCAGTGTTACAAATCAAGTAATTCACCAAGCTTTGCAAAGTCCAATTAAAGATTTTGAAGATGCGGTAACAAGTGCAGCAGCAATGTCCGCAGGTTTAGAAATAATTGTCACCCGCAATAAAGCTGATTTTGTAGCTTCTTTAGTACCGGCAATGTTGCCAGAAGAGTTCTTGAAAATGCTTTCTGAGTAAATTAGTAGTAGGTTGGGTTGACGCAAGGAAACCCAACAAAAACAATATGAATACACCACCAGTAGATAGATTAGACCGGATAGAAGCGATATTAGAGCGCGTGGCAGTTCAACAGGAAACTACAGCAGTTAATCTGACGGAACTGATATATAAGGTTGATGACTTTATGGGAACTGCTACCAGTGTTTTGGGGAGAAATGCCATCCTTAACGATGTGGTAGTAGGACTAAATGAAACGGTAGGAAGATTAGATACTAACCTTGCTACTCTCCAAAGCAATTTTGCAGAGAATCAAAAATCAACCAATGCTGCTTTAGAAAGACTAGAAGCAATTTTGATAAAGCTGATGGATAGTTAGTTAATTGTGTTGTTTATCATCACGCCATAGTTAGGTTTTTGGGTTGCAAGGGGGTTGCATGACCTTGGCTATAGTGTTATGCTGACCTATGGCTTCAGAAGCTATAGATTGCTTCTAAATAACTTCATAAGGCACGCAAATTTAATAACCTGCAATTCTGATGTAAACTGGGAATGGTGCGTTACACTGTCGCTAACACACCCTACTTTTGCAATTTATTTAATTTAATTCACATTCCTAAGTTTTTGTCGTTGACTGAGCCAGGATGTTATCTAAAGTTATTCAGCAACGCCCATAATTTAAGGATTTACAAGATTAAAAATTTTTATGAATATTAGGGTATGCCCTGCGGTTGTGGTCTTGAGTCAAAATAGCGTTACAGTGGGGCGAAAAATTACTAATGTCTTAGCTGGTGCGAAATTATATGGTTTGGTTAATCGCACTCATGATGTTGATATTAGCTTTACCAATTTTGGCGAAACTTTACGAGAATTATTCGCCGCTGGTACACCGATAATTGGTATTTGTGCGGCGGGGATTCTAATTAGAACAATTGCACCGTTGTTAACTGATAAGGGACAAGAACCGCCAGTTTTAGCTGTAGCTGAAGATGGTAGTGCTGTTGTTCCGCTTTTGGGTGGTTTAAGTGGTGTAAATGATTTAGCGCGTCAGGTGGGGTCAGCACTGAATATCAAACCAGCAATTACCACAACGGGAGATATCCGCTTTCACACTGCTTTGTTATCTCCTCCTGCTGGATATCATTTAGCTAACCCAGAACATGGGAAAAAATTTATTGCTGATTTATTGGCTGGGGGAAAAGTTAAATTACAAGGAGTAGCGCCTTGGTTGAGTGAGAGTAATTTACCTATTGATGAAAATGGTGAGTTAATTATTCAAATTACTGAAAATTTGGGTAATTCTGATGTTAATTGTTTAGTTTATCATCCTGGGAAAATTGCGATCGCTCTCACCAACCCAGAACCAGATACAATCACTCAAATTCACCAAATCCTCGCAGAATCTAATTTAGCACCTGCCGCAGTGGCAGGAATATTTGCACCGCTACAACTGGCGAATAATTCCCAACTTCACTCTATAGCGACAACTTTGAGCGTTCCTACCCGCTTCCTACCCACCAATGAATTAACGGAATTGGTTTTGGCGGCTACAGGTGCAGATGGTCGAATTGTATCATCCCCATTTTCCCAGATAGCTGTTGCCATTTCCACGCAAATTATCAACCCTGACACTATCGGACAACCCCAGGGCAAATTAGCGATTATTGGTACGGGTCCTGGTGCATCTCAATGGATGTCACCCCAGGTAAAGGAAATTTTGGCAGCAGCGACGGATTTAGTCGGTTATAAAACTTATATTAATTTAATTGGACATCTCGCAGATGGTAAGCGTGTTCATGAATCAGATAACCGCGTGGAAGCAGAAAGGGCATATCAGGCGCTAGATTTAGCTGCATCGGGAAAATATGTAGCAGTTGTATCTTCTGGAGACCCCGGTATTTACGCAATGGCAGCGGCAGTGTTTGAGGTTTTAGAGCAATATCACAAACCAGAATGGCAAACTATTGATATTCAAGTCGCCCCTGGTATTTCGGCTATGCAAGCCGCAGCAGCCACTATTGGTGCGCCTTTGGGCCATGATTTTTGTGTGATTTCTCTCTCGGACATTTTGAAACCTTGGGAAATTATCGCTCAACGAATCACCGCTGCGGCTACAAGTGATTTTGTCATTGCTTTCTATAATCCTGTATCAAAAGAACGCACTTGGCAACTAGCCGCCGCGAAAAAGATTTTAATGGAATACCGCAAACCTGATACCCCAGTTGTGTTGGGACGAAATTTAGGAAGAAAGGGAGAAGAAGTCAAGGTTACGACTCTAAAGGAGTTAGAACCAGCATTAGCAGATATGCGAACTGTGATTATTATCGGTTCTTCCCACACTCGACAAATCCAGCAAGATCATAATATTTGGGTTTATACTTCCCGCCGATATAATTCTCAGTAATGATGTTTTTTCTGTTAAAAATAATATCCTTCTTTCTTTTTCCTAACTCCTGACTTCTGACTCCTTTAAGATATAACTCTGTTAATTATGTCTAGTTTATATCTGAGAAAGACTTGATTTTTTTATGATCATCATCAACAATAAAAACATCATGTTTCAGACATGATTGTAGCCAATAAAAGTGACAGAAGCCCTGATAATGTCCGCTCTTGCGGACATTTTACTTATTATAAATCCTGGAAATGATTCTTACTTTTTATTAAAAAAAGGCGAGTCACCCCGCCTCTATAAATCTATTTTAGGACTTACGCACAAGTCACGGAATAATGAACCACATTCGCGAAGCGTGCCGAAGGCATAGGAACGAAGAGAACGAAGAAAAGAGGGTTTGAGAGATATTTTGCGTAAGTCCTGTATTTATTACATTTTTATTTCAAATTAGTGGGGCATTGATTTTATAACTTTGTAATAGCAAGTTATCAAAATATCAACAATTACCAGCCCAAGTTATCCATTTATGGGATAAACCTATGTGCAAAATTTCTCCAGTTCTCTCGAATTCTGTGATAATTGTTGTTGTTAAATCAACGCCCGTAAATTCAGCTTCATTGACATTACTATCAATTAAATTGGCATGATGGAGATTAGCACCTGTAAAGTCAGCACCACTTATTTCTGCTTGGTTGAGATTTGCAGCGACTAAGTTTGCTGAAGTTAAATTTGCAGTTCGCAAATCAGCACCACTTAGGTTAGTTTTTCTGAGGCTGACTCTAGTTAAATCAGCGCCAATTAAGTTAACTCCACTGAGGTTGGCATTTTCTAAATTTGCTCTACTTAAATCAGCATTAGTGAGATTGGCTCTACTGAGGTTACACCCACTCAAATTTGCTTGAGTAAGATCCGCTCCGCTTAAATCTGCTGCTTCTAAATTTATGCCTCTCAAATCGGCACGTCTTAACATAGCTTGGTGCAGATTTATTTCCGGGAAATTCCTTTCTCCTGATTTATAAGACTTCAGAAGTTTTTGAGTATCCATATTTCCACCTCATTGTGTCTACAGGTGAGTTATTACACTTCCCAAACCACAGACAATTACTTGAGTTTCTAGCGATCGCAATCCGATTTTAGCTAAAAATCTTGTATTCATTATACCCTTAATTAAGAAAATAATTAAATAAACGTTACAATCTATGTAGTTTATGAAAAAAATAGCAATAGTTTAGATCAAAAATCCTTTTATGACAATTTATCAGTTTGCTTAATTCTAAGTCCGGGTGGTATTGAAATAAGCAATGGATATGATCCTCTTCTCCATTGAACTCCACAAGCTTGCAATCCCATTTAACTAATAGCTCTTCTAAAATGACGTGCAGCCGCCGTAACAT
>NZ_JAQMSE010000129.1:0-13583 GCF_028330045.1 Aphanizomenon sp. CS-733/32 | reverse complement strand
TATAAATAAACCCCTCTCCAAACCTCTCCCCGACGCGGGGAGAGGCTTTGAAACCCCCATTCCCTTGTAGGGAAGGGGGGAAGGGGGGTTAGGTTTCTAGAGATTATCGGGTTCATCTAATACTTTTCAAACAACCTCTAATAGGGTAGCTTGGTCATAAGCCTATGAGTGGGAACGCTCTGCTCAGAATAACAGTTTCAAGAGATTTTTAAGATAAATTTTGGGGATTTTTTGGCGATCGCTATATGTAGTCTACACGATATGTAACCACTCAAACAAAACTTTTATCATGACTCATAAAATTGAACTCCAATCTATTACGGGGTTATCTGTATTAACCGCAGGTGATCGCCTCCAAGAAGAAGGATATAATGAGCTACCATCTACCCAACATCGCCAAATCTGGGAAATTGCCCTAGAAATCTTCCAAGAGCCAATTTTCCTCCTGTTATTAGGCTGTGGTATTATTTACTTGTTTTTGGGTGATGCTCAGGAAGCTTTCATTTTACTAGGCTTCATCTTTTTTATTGTCGGCATCAACTTATACCAAGAACAAAAAACAGAAAAATCTCTGGAAGCATTACGGGATCTTTCTAGTCCACGGGCATTAGTTATTCGTGATGGCGAACGTCAACGAATTCCTGGACGGGAAGTAGTTCGAGAAGATGTGATTGTTTTGTCAGAGGGTGATAGAGTTCCTGCTGATGCTGTGGTGATGTGGTCTACCCATTTGAGTGTTGATGAGTCTTTGTTAACTGGGGAATCTTTACCCGTTCGCAAACAGGATACCACCGATTTAGAAAATACGATGAGAACCGCCACACAGCATCGTCCTGGTGGTGAAGATCTACCTTTTGTCTATTCGGGAACGTTAGTAGTTCAAGGTCAGGGAATTGCCCAAGTCTATGCCACAGGTATGCAGACGGAAATGGGTAAAATTGGTAAAGCCTTGCAAACTGTCGAATCCGAAGACACGGTTTTGCAGCGGGAAACTCGAAAAATTGTCAGTAAATTGACCTTTGTAGCGATCGCTATTTGTGTAGCTGTAATCGTTATTTACGCTGCAACAAGGAACGATTGGCTACAAGGAATTTTAGCAGGTTTGGCGCTGGCGATGGCAATTTTGCCCAATGAAATTCCTGTGGTCTTGGCAATTTTCCTGGCTTTGGGGGCTTGGAGATTTTCCCAGGCTAGGGTGTTAACTCGGCGTGTTCCTGTAGTAGAAACACTGGGTTCTGCGACTGTTCTTTGTGTAGATAAAACTGGAACGCTGACTTTTAACCGGATGTCGGTTCAGCAATTATTTGTGTATGAACCGACAACATTAACACCGCAATTTTACGATGTCGCCCTCCATGAAAGAGAAGCCCTGCCGGAAACTTTCCATGAATTAATCGAATTTGGGATTTTAGCCAGTCGCAAAGACCCTTTCGACCCGATGGAAAAAGCTCTGAAACAAGTGGGTGATGATTATTTAGCTAGAACAGAACATTTACATCAAGACTGGGAAACATTGCGAGAATATCCCCTCACAGGTGAATTATTAGCCATGTCTTGTGTGTGGCAATCTCCAGTAGATAAATTGGTAGTTGCTACCAAAGGAGCGCCAGAAGCGATCGCTGATCTTTGTCATTTTAACACCCAACAAAGGCAAGATTTGGAACAGCAGATTAATAAAATGGCGATCGCTGGTTTGCGTGTTTTGGGTGTAGCCAAAGTTATTGGCCAACATCAAAAAAACAAAACCCTCAAATCTCTCCCTGAAGCCCAGCATGACTTTGAATTTGCCTTTTTGGGACTGCTAGGTATGGCTGACCCCGTGCGTCCAACTGTCGCCCCAGCCATTGCCGAGTGTTACACTGCTGGTATCCGGGTAGTGATGATTACAGGTGATTATCCCGCCACAGCCCAAAATATTGCCCGCCAAATCGGTCTAAAACCTGCCACAGAAGTAATTACCGGGTCAGAACTGGAAACAATCCCAGAAGCGGAGTTACTGTCTCGCATTCAAACTGTGAATATCTTTGCGCGGGTTGTTCCCGAACAAAAATTACTAATTGTCAATGCCCTGAAACGCTGCGGTGAAATCGTGGCTATGACTGGAGATGGTGTGAATGATGCCCCAGCTTTGAAAGCCGCAAATATCGGTATTGCTATGGGTGAAAGGGGTACAGATGTTGCCCGTGAAGCTGCGGATTTAGTTTTGCTAGATGATGATTTTTCCGCCATTGTCCAATCTGTGAGGCTAGGACGGCGAGTATTTGATAACCTGAAAAAGGGTATGGCTTATACTTTGGCGGTGCATATCCCCATTGCGGGAATGTCCTTGATTCCGGTAATATTTCATTGGCCGCTGGTATTATTGCCTATCCACATTGCTTTTCTGCATTTAATTATTGACCCTGCCTGTACTGTAGTATTTGAAGCAGAACCAGAAGAAGCCAATATCATGAACCGTCCACCCCGTAATCCCAGAGAGTCCCTATTCAGCCGTCGAACTTTGAGATTAGCACTGCTGCAAGGGGTAAGTGTGTTAGTGGTGTTACTGCTTGTATTTGCTGTGGCTTTTTATTCTGGACATGGGGAATTTGATGCCCGTGCTTTGGCTTTTACTACCCTAATTGTCTCGAATTTGAGTATGATTTTGAGTAATCGTTCTTGGTCGCGGACTATTCCCGAAATGTTACGCACTCCTAATGCGGCACTTTGGTGGGTGTTGGCTGGTGCTGTGGTGTTTATGGGTTTGGTGCTTTATGTTCCTGTGTTACGTCATTTATTCCGGTTCTCTGTTCTTCATTTTGATGATTTATTAGTTAGTCTCACTTCTGGAGTATTGAGTATTTTGTGGTTTGAAGGATTGAAGGTTTGGGGACGCAGATAATAATATGTCTCACGCAAAGGCGCAAAGGTAACATCCGCGTTTATCTGCGTTCATCTGCGTTTAAAAATCTTTGGAGGATTACTGTGAAAAAAGCATTTCGTAAAATTTCAAGGATTCAGAATAGAAAATCTTTTCTTCTTCTTCTTCTTTTTCTCCTGACTCCTGACTCCTGACTCCCAAAAATTATTTTACTTCTGTGACTCGCCAGCTTAGTTTTAGGTTAACCCAAAAGTTCCAAATTGTGGCTACTGCGATCGCTATTAATTTAGCTAAATACTGATTCATACCCAAGCTATTAAAAAGGAAATTGACTACTAATGTTTGGATGATTATCCCTGCTAAACAGACCATATTGAATTTCAGGAATCTTTTGAAACGCTGGTGCTTTCCTGTCTGTTTCCGGGAAATATCCCCAAATGTCCACAAATCATTCCAAAGAAAATTATTGAGAATTGCTACTTCGGCAGAAAGAATTGTACTGCGAGTTAAACCCAAATTAATTACGGTACGCATAATGTGAAATATGGTTAAATCCACAAATACGCCGCTAAATCCCACTGCACCAAATCTGAGAAACCGCCCAATGGGAAAGTTGACTTTTTGACTAATTTTTCCTATTCTCCCAGTAGATAACCGTAATCTGATTAAGTGTTGAATATAGTCTACATATTGTTTCCACGTCACTTTGCTTTCTCCTTCTGTCCGTTCGCGGAATACATAACCGGCTTCAGCAATTTCTCCTACCTGTCCCCGACCAATGACTTCTAAAAGAATTTTATAGCCTATAGGATTAAGTGTGGTATTAGCGATCGCACTTCGTCGTACCATAAAATAACCACTCATTGGGTCACTAACTCTCCCTAAAACTCCCGGTAAAATCACTAGTCCTAGTACCTGCGCCCCACGGGATAAAAAGCGTCTAATTACACTCCAACTACTGACACCACCACCGTCTATATGACGACTAGCTAAGGCTAAATCAGCCCCCGCTTCTATTTTATGCAACAGTTGTGTTA
Organism: Aphanizomenon sp. CS-733/32; assembly: GCF_028330045.1. Classification (NCBI taxonomy): domain Bacteria; kingdom Bacillati; phylum Cyanobacteriota; class Cyanophyceae; order Nostocales; family Aphanizomenonaceae; genus Aphanizomenon; species Aphanizomenon sp. CS-733/32. Next base: position 9,686 of record NZ_JAQMSE010000129.1, on the reverse strand, counting down.
ATACTTCTGGAGGATGCTGCAAATCGCCATCAATCACGCCTAATATACGCCCTTTAGCCGCTTGCCAGCCACGTATTACTGCTGAAGATAGTCCTCTCTCTTCTTGACGACGCATGACCCGTAATTGGGGATAATCTGGAATCAGAGATTGTGCTATTTCCCAAGTTCGGTCAGGGCTATCATCATCCACTACAATGAGTTCATAATTACCAGGAATAGTTTTATCCAATAACCCACTTAATATATTGATCACATTTTCGATATTGTCACGTTCTTGATAAGTAGGAATGACTAAAGATAGGAAAATGGCATTGTTTTCGGCTATTTCTTTGGGTGTAAATTCAGCAATCCTCAATGCACCAATAGGAACTGCTAATAAAGGATTAGATGAGTTGATGGTCATAAAATCAACAGTAAATTTTAACTTGCTAAATCGCCTACAAAGGTTAACTCTCCATAGATTACAATACTTTTGACATGATAGAAGCAATTGGTAAATTTTAAGTTTTAGGAAAGCATATATGTGCATATATATGAGGCTTGATGGTGAATTTGTCAAGCGTCATAGTTTGTCAAATATCAAGTGATTCTCGGTCAAAAAAAATATGAAAATATTTATGTTGCATATTATCTCAATAAAGATATAATGGTACTTTATTTTTGTGAAAATCAAAAGTAAGTTTCTAAAAAATCTACAATAATTTCATTTGAATATGAATTTATATTTGAAAAAATTTTTAGCTTCACAGGTTAACTATTGGTTAAGTATTGGCTTACTATCAATAATAACATTGTTATTGATTTTTTACCCTATTTATCGCATAAATTTCTCAGGGATTTTCATAAATTATAATGAAGCTTGGAATGCCTACCATCTGACTAGAGTAAATTCAGGAGAATTGCTTTATAACTGGCAACAACAATGGACTCCAGTTAACTATCCTCCATTTTCTTTCTATATTGTCGGCGGTCTTAGTCAATTAATTCATAATCCTATTTTGGCAGGAAGATATCTATCGTTATTATCTTTGTTATTAATAATAATAATGGTAGTTTCTATAGTGAATATTTTGATTAAAAACCTTGATTATGCTGTTTTTTCGGGAATATTTTGCCTAAGTTTGTTCACGACAGTGGCTCAAGTTTATATAGGCATGAATGACCCTCAACTATTAGGGCATTTACCAATTATATTAGCGTTATTAATTTATTTACGACCTATTAAAATCAGATATCATTTATTGATAGTGGCAGCACTAATGGCAGTGGGTATTTTTATAAAACACAATTTAATTGCCTTACCATTGGCTATAACTATCGAACTTTTTTTGATTTCACGTCCAGATTTTTTCAAATGGCTGATTTACTTAGGCTTGATTACCAGCGGTTTTATTCTAATTAGTATCAATATATCTGGTAGCAATTTTATTCATGAAGTAATGCTTATCGGTAGCCGTGTATATAGTATTCCACAGATTGTAAATAGTGTAGATTTGCTATTAACCAAGTTATTTATTCCGTTTATTCTTGCAATTATCGGTATAACTTATACTGCCAGACATTTACAACTCAGAATTACTGCTCTATATTTAGTTATATCTATTAGTACAGGCATCTATTTTTCTGGAGGGTTAGGGACTAATATTAATATCTATTTCGATACATTTATTAGTCTTTCTATAGTGCTAGGTGTAATTCTTTCTTATCTAGATTCCAAAAGTAAATTCGCAAAAATTTTCCCCCTAGTTATTAGCTTGAGTATCCTAATATCTACACGGATAATGATTATAGATAGTATTCACCAAATTATCCATTTGCCTGATCTGGCAAAACAAGAACAGATAAATCGTATAGATGCCTCTTTTTTGGCACAGCAAGATGGTTCTGTATTGTGTATACATAATAGCATCTTTATCTGCTATCTTTCTGGAAAGTCTTTTGAATATGATTCATTTAATGGAGGACAAATGATAGCAACTGGAAAAAATAATAAAAATAGCTTTTTAGAAAAAATAACCACAGGATACTTTAGGACAATTCTTCTGGATAATGACTATTTAAATCTGGGGTTAAATGAGAGTAATTTAAATATTGAGAAATCACCAATTCAGAAAGCTCGTATAATGTTGATAAAATATATCACCGATGGTTTAGAGAAAAAATTCGGTAAACATTCATCTGCTCAATTCAAATCTTTGGATCTATTGAGAATAAATATTCTCCAAGCTATCAATGAACATTATACTATCAGCCATAAAAGTATAAATGGGACTTTTTATATATATAAGAGATAAGCAATATTACTTAATATCCTCCCGATTCTAGTTTACCAAAAGTTGTGTTGTCAAAAAAGTATTTAAAACACTTAATGGATTATAATTGTACAGGAATCCTATTTGATTTTTGTTGGCGCAGTCTGGACTTTGATCTGACAAAACTCAATACGGCTTAATATTAACCAGCGGAGAAAGATTTCGTCTGTGTAGCTGCGATTTATAATCTCTTAACAAAGATTCTTTAAGACAATGGTGTTTATCAGTTAAATAACATTTAAAAGTTACAAATTTCAATTTATTATGAAATTAAACGAGTTGTTTAAGTAGGTGAACACAATAAAACTAAACTGTGTAAAGAAACATAAAATCGCTGAAAATCTCTTTAATCTTGCCTCTTGCTTCTTGCCTTGCTATAAGGACAATTTTCAACGCCAACCTACTTATATTTAATCACCTGTGACTACTATAACTTTTGAATCTATTCTGCAATCGGCTTTGACAGAGGATGATATATCCCCTGATGATGGAGTATTTTTACTAAAACAAACTGATCCACAGGCGATCGCTCAAATTCAGTCTACAGCAAATCAACTCCGTCAGAAACAAGTTGGTAATACTGTTACTTACATAATTAATCGTAATATTAATTTTACTAACATTTGTGAGCAACATTGCAGTTTTTGTGCATTCCGCCGGGATGATGGTGATGCAGATGCTTACTGGTTAAATTCGGCGCAGATTTTGGAAAAAGCTACAGATGCAGTGCGTCGAGGAGCAACGGAAATATGTATGCAAGGGGGATTACACCCACAAGCGCAAATTAATGGTAAGTCTTTACCCTATTATCTCAAACTGGTAAAAACCATCAAGGACGAATTTCCCCACCTCCATTTACACGCTTTTTCTCCCCAAGAAGTCCAATTTATCGCCAGATTAGATGGAATTTCCTATACTGATGTGATTATAGCTTTGCGAGATGCTGGTGTCGGTTCTATGCCCGGAACAGCCGCAGAAGTGCTAGATGATGAAGTCAGACGGGTATTGTGTCCAGAAAAGATTGATACAGCCACCTGGCTAGAAATTGTCAGTACAGCCCATCAATTAGGAGTACCCACTACGAGTACCATATTGTCTGGACATATTGAAACCCCAGAACAGCAAATTGGCCATTTAGAAAAATTGCGATCGCTCCAACAAACAGCCATAGAAAAAGGCTATCCTGCAAGAATTACCGAATTTATTGTCTTACCCTTCGTTGGTCAAGAAGCCCCCAAATCCCTGCGCAAAAAAGTAGGAAGAGACCAACCAGTTCTCGCTGATTCCCTATTACTAACCGCTGTAGCCAGAATTTATCTGGGAAATTACATCCCCAATCACCAACCAAGCTGGGTAAAGCTGGGACTAGATGGTGCTACAGCAGCCTTAAATTGGGGTTGTAATGATATCGGTGGCACATTAATGGAAGAACATATTACCACAATGGCTGGGGCTGTCGGTGGTACTTGCATGGAAGTAGAAACTTTACAAAATGCAATAACTTCTTTGAAAAGACCCTATCAACAGCGGGATACTTTATATCGGCTAATGGGTAATTGGTAATGGGTAAGAGTTTTCTGGAATTTTCAATTGATTTATGAATTTACCGGATATCTCGCCTATACCGATTCAAGATAGGATGGATTTTGATTTACTTGTTTTTTTTACTTAATGCTTATGAAAAGCTATTGGTCGCGTCTGCTTTCTCTAGTTTTAGTTTTAGTTATCGGTTTAGTTGGCTGTAGTGGTAGTCCAGATAGTTTAACCGGGGATTATCGTCAAGATACCTTAACTGTAGTCAATACGTTGAGACAAACCCTAGAATTACCTCAAGATTCTCCAAATAAAGCCGCACTTGAAGCAGAAGCCCGTCAAAAAATCAATGACTTTTCGGCTCGCTACCAACGGAATACTTCTGTTTTGGCTCTTAACTCTTTTACCACCATGCGAACAGCCCTCAATTCCCTTGCCGGACACTACAGTTCTTATCCTAATCGTCCCGTTCCTGAAAAGCTGAAAAAACGTCTGGATGCTGAATTCAAGCAAGTAGAAGCATCCCTAAGACGTGGTGCTTAATTTATGTCTCAAGGATAGTTTCTTGATACAGCATAATTCAGGGCGGGGCTTCCCCGCCCAGTAGTCATGAAATATTACCAGGATTAGAAATCACTCCTCATACTATCTTTCAACGGGCTGGTTTAATTCTTTAGTTGAAAGACATAGCAGGAATCAGGAGTAAAACATAATCATTTATTAGATGATTATATATACTCAAACAAGTCTAATCGTGATTAGCTTAATCTAGCAAGGGTTACAGCCTGAGCGTAAGTTTCTGTACGATTGCTCATTTACCCCAGGCTCTAAAATTTCAGTTTTCTTTGTAAATAAAGCCCTATATACTGGTTCACCTTTGTTTTGAGTGGCTATTTCCCGTTCTGTGGGGACAGGGAGAGGATTTTGGGCTAACCATGTTGTTGTTCCTAGCTTCTCAAATGCAGGATGTTCATGAAAGCGATCGCACATTTCTACTGCTACAAATTCTATATCAGATTGCAGAAAAACAATACCACCCACTGCTAAATATTTCCCTAATTCTGTGACTAATTGTGGTTGGACTACCCGACGTTTCGCATGGCGATTTTTAAACCAAGGATCAGGAAATTGAATTGTAACTCTTTGTAAGCTTCCTAATGGTAAAGTTGATAATAAGGAAACTAGGGAATTATTCACATTTGCAAATACATAATGCAAGTTTGTTAACCCCATTTCGTCGCGGATTCTATTGGCTTCGACTACTAGGGGTTCTCGGATTTCTAACCCTAAAAAATTCCAATTTGGTTCTATTTGTGCCATTTTCAGGACAAATCTCCCTCTCGCACAACCAATATCTAAGTGTAGAGTTAGGTTTTGTCGGATATAAATCTTTTCCCATTCTGGAGAAGCGGTTGGGGTTTGGAATTTACTTGCCAGGGGGTTTACGTGCTGACGAACTCGAACAGGTGACAAAATTTACGCTCCTAAAAAACAACAATTTTAAACAAATGTATACAAATATTATTAAGTCTAAATATTCCTGCACAGGTATACACAGTGAGAGTTATACTTTGAGAAAAAGAATCTTTGCAACTTTATTTTTAACATTTTCTTAAAATCAATGAAACTCAATTTTCGTTTTGCTATCGTTAGCGACTTACACATTGCGCTTCCTGAAACAATCTGGGATCACCCTAGTCGCTTTCATTTGGTGGAAGTGAGTATTCCGGCTTTTGATAGTGTATTAGAACATTTAACCCAATTAGATTTAGATTTTTTGTTGATCCCTGGAGACTTAACCCAACATGGTGAATCAGCGAATCACGGTTGGTTACAAAACAGGTTATCACAGTTACCTTTTCCATGTTATGTTATTCCTGGTAATCATGATGTCCCTGTTTTAATCGCCAATGAACAATCAATTGGCTTTGCAGATTTTCCCTATTTCTACCAGAAGTTTGGTTATGAAAATCCTCAACAACATTATTATAATCGGCAGATATTTCCAGGAGTGAGGTTAATTGGTCTTAATTCTAACTCATTTGATGATCAAGGTCAGCAGATAGGACGGTTGGATAGTCAGCAATTCCAGTGGTTAGAACAGCAGTTAGCAGGGATTGAGGATGAATTGGTTTTAGTCATGATCCATCACAATGTGGTTGAACATTTACCGAATCAATCCCGTCATCCGATGGCAAATCGTTATATGCTGGAAAATGCTTTGGAACTTCGGCAATTATTACAACGTTATGGAGTTAAGTTAGTATTTACAGGACATTTGCACGTTCAAGATGTGGCTTGTGCAGACGGAATTTATGATATTACTACTGGTTCTTTAGTTAGCTATCCTCATCCTTATCGGGTGTTGGAATTTAACCGCGATGAATTGGGTAGTGAATCGTTACAAGTTGTTTCTCATCGTGTGGAATCAGTTCCAGATTTTCCCAACTTACAAACATTATCACGGCAATGGATGGGCGATCGCTCTTATCCCTTTGTCGTCAAGTTATTAACATTGCCTCCATTGAGTTTACCACTAACACAGGCAGAAACACTAGCTCCCAGTTTACGGGACTTTTGGGCGACTATTGCCGATGGTGATGCCATGTTAGAATATCCCCACTTTCCCATTCATGTTCGTCGTTACATTGAAGAATATAGCGCAGTGAATGATGGGAATACAGCTTTTATTGATAATCACAGTACGCTTTTAATTGGGAAGTAGGAAAAGGCAAGTTCCCTATTCCCTATTCCCTATTCCCTATTCCCTATTCCCTTAAAGAACGACAAATAGCAAATACAGAAGTATAGCCATGGAGGAAAGTTCTGCCGCTGACTGGACCAATTTCACCACCGCAGAAAAAGCCACCCATTGGGATGTCCTGGATGTAACGGCTAAACAGTTGAGAATCGAAATTAGGTTTGCCATACAGTCCTGTTCCTCGTCCTAAACAGGTAAACATCAAAGCGCCTACAGGAGAAGGTTGTCCGGCATTTTCACTTTGATATTCTTGGAGTAAAATTTCTAAATCTTCGGCGGATGCTTCGGCATCCCTCAAATGAAATTGTAACCTTTGACCGGCACGAATGCGATCGCCAATTGCGATCGCTCCAGCATTAGGATCTACTCCCAAAACATTGCGAATTAAAAAATCCCCCGAATGTAAATTTAGCCGAAATTCATCCATTGCTAAACCCACAAATAAAGAATGTTGTGCCAAAGTCCTTTCTTCTTCAGTCAAACTACTAATTAAATTTCGCAACACCATCAAAGGCACTTGTTCATCCAACTCTAAAATAATATTTCGTTCGGCCTTTGTCACTTGCAACGGTTCACCAATAGGACGACACCCCTGGGAAACAATAGTATCTAAGACGATATTGCCACTTAAAGCTATACCTACCGTCCCTTCCCGATATAACTGATCATTACAAAATAACCCCACGTGACCATTCATAAAGCCGCTGCTGGCCTGTCCTCCTACCACCACCGAACCAGGATAAGCAAAATCTAGCCCCTGCAACAAATCATTTGTTCCTGAAGCAAAGGGACTCGACAAGAGAATAAATTGAGGAACAACTGAAGGTGATACACCTACTAAATCAATCCAAGCAGTAGGAGAACTATCGGAATCTGGCAATTCTTCCGCCACAATATGAAAAGGTCGGATTTCGACACCAGGAAGATGGGCTAAGGTCAGACTCAGGGCTGGTTCTGCTTCTATTTCTTCCGTTTCTCCTGCCTGTTTCCTACCAATGACACCCCCAGCACTACAACCAATTAATATAGGTACAGAAAGCTTTTCCGCCAATAAAGGCAAAAGTCGGGAATACTCACTCATAAACGCAGAAGAAATGAATATCAGCCCTAAATCCGCTGGTGCTGTTAAAGATGCCACAGCTTGTTCCACGACATCTGTAATAGCCGCTTCTAAGGAAGCACGGGTTGATAGGGCATTTGTCCACTGCATTTGATCTGCCATGAGTTTTCGGCTGGTTTCTGTTTTGAGGTTAGTTGATTATTTTAACTAAGTTTGTCACTTGGTGATTGGTAGCCGGAAAAATTCTTACTGATTTATTCAGACCCCTGAATTCTCTGAGAATTCGGAGTTCTAAACACCTTCTAGTTTGATGTCTGCATATTCTTGTTCTGTTCATGCAAATCTGGGATCTATGATTCTTGTTGCTGATTAAGGGTATGAATTTTAGTCTCACGCAAAGGGTTATATCTTGGTTTTGTTATAATCAATAGACATCTCCAAAAAAGAATGTAGAGACGTTCCATGGAACGCCTCTACAAGGGTTCTAGGATACGCATATTTAATTTCTGGAGATGTCTAATGATCCAAGGTTTGCCACTCCATAGTGTAATATATTTAGGTTATTCGGTACTTGTTATGCTAAACCGATAAGTTGAGAAAAGAGACCAGGAACTCATAACTGGGAACATCGAAAATTGCCTCCATCGAGTGAAGATGTTGTTTTCAAAGAAGACAGTTCCACAATCCGTTTGGGCAATACTCCGGCAAATCTCGCCATTATTAGTCAGATCCATCGCAATTAATATCCTTCGTCAAAATGGTTATACTCCCGTGACAATTGCCCAAAGATTTATCTCTCACGATATTGACAAACTTCTTCGTCTTGTGGAATGAAACAGCCCTGCTCTGCCCGCTGCTCCCTGCTAGAAATTAATAAGGTGGATAAGCAAATTCATCGTCATCTGCATACACATAAGAATTGGTAGCACCCGATGTTTCTACCTTAGAAGCCTCTGGTTTAATTACTTCCTTACCAAATTCTTTGTATTCTTCAAAGGCCTTACAAATGATTTCCGACTCAGGAGAGTCTGAGGCAATCATATAATCTGTTAAAGTTGAAACTGTGGGATGTTTATAATCTACAGTTGAAGCAACCAAAGCAATATTCGGTTCTATTCCTCTTTCCTCCGGTTCAATGATCGGGCAAAAAATTCCATGAGCATGGAATAAAGGACCTTTAGGCGTTAGTGGTTTATTTTGAAAACCAGCATAAGCTTTTTCCAATTCCCCAGCAAAACCGCCAGTAATTCGCCCTTGTTGATATTCAGCGTAATTTTTACCAAAACTAGCGCCGGGTGAACCACTCAGAGTTAATTGCAGAGGTGATTGATGCAAAAACTTTTTATCTTCACCAACTAAAAAAATCAAATGGCGAGTATAAATTTTAAATTTAAGTTTATCAGCTAAAAACTCTTCTTTGTAATCTTTGTATGTACCTAGTCTAATCTTAGTTTCCCGATCCTGCACTGATAACGGTCCACGACGCACAATCACCAATCGAGGAGTAGTAGTAATAAATATTGTTTCTACTTCTCCAGAATTAAATTCATGTTCCACCTGTTGCCAATTATCATCTGGCTGAAACCCAACGGATTGAGCATTATCGCGGCTAATCGCTAAACCATAGCTTTGTAAACCATCTGTACCATACCGAGGATTGACCATTAAACCCCAGGGAATCACTTGGGACGGTGGGGCGTTAAATTTTTCGTCTTCAAAGTCGAACTTAGCAGATGCTTTCATGATTTTAGAATATCAGTGTGTTTAGTTTAATAGACATCTCCAGAAATTAAATATGCGTATCCTAGAACCCTTGTAGAGGCGTTCCATGGAACATCTCTACATTCTTTTTTGGAGATGTCTAATAAGTCTATCGTTTGTACGATATTTTGTACCATCTATCTCCGATTTTACACTTTCTGAATTAGATTGTAACAATTTTTGTTTAACAATCAATTATAAAACCTGTAGGGGCGGGGTCTCCCCGCCCTTTCCCCGCCCTTTCCCCGCCCTTTCCCCG
>NZ_JAQMSE010000005.1:0-7683 GCF_028330045.1 Aphanizomenon sp. CS-733/32 | reverse complement strand
TCCAGATTGCATTGTGCTGTGGAAGGTTTGCTGATTTTTCTAATTGTCCGATACCTGATAAGTAGATGATACTTTTTATCAATACACTATTTTACTACTTTGTCAATGCGTAAGTCCTAGACAACAGGTTAACTTAAATTTATTTAGGGATTGCTAAAAAAAATGTAATTTATTATGTTACATAATGAATTGCAGAATATGGGATTAGAGGTTGTTTGAAAAGTATTAGATGAAACTAGTAATTTCCAAAAACCTAACCCCCCAGCCCCCCTTCCCTGCCAGGGAATGGGGTTTTTAAAGCCTCTCCCCGCGTCGGGGAGAGGTTTGGAGAGGGGTTTATTTATACATTAGAAACTTTTAAAACATCCTCTTAAACAAAGCAAAAAACCTATGGAAATTGCTGATAAAACTTTATAAGTTTTAAAAATCATAATTGTTGAGATTTTAACCACTCACTGACAACTTTTTCCACTGGTTGAGATTGATTATCTACTTGATAATTCATCTTTTGGATCGCCGTTGTCGAAACTTTACCTCCTAATTGATTAATGGTATGTGTTAATTCTGGATATTTTTGGAGAATTTCTTGATTAAAAATAGGTATAGCTTGATATGGTGGAAAGTATTTTTTATCATCTTTTAAAATCACCAAGTTTAACACTGGAATTAAACCATCTGTAGAATTTGCAGCAATAAAATCTACTTGTTTTTCTCTTAATGCTTGATACATTAATCCTAATTCCATTTGTTTGATATTAGCAAATTTTAAGTTGTAGGTTTTAGATAATCCTGGATAACCATCTGCTCTTTCTAAAAATTCATACCCAAATCCTGCTTTCATTTGCAGACTATATTTACCAATTTCCGAAAGGCTTTTAATTTGCCATTTTTCGGCATCTTCTCCTCGGATAATCATGGCAAAGGTATTCTCAAATCCTAAAGGCTTCATCACTGCTAATTTCAATTTTTGATCATAGTATGCTTTGACTTTCTTATAAACAATTTCAGGATCACTAATTGGTTTTTCTTTCAAAATAGTCGTAAATGAAGTTCCTGTATATTCTACATAGCCGGCAATTTTTCCCGCTTTTACTGCTTCATGAGCGATAAATGTTCCGCCTAAATTAAAACGACGATCTACTTTTAATTTGGTATGATTTTCTATGTGTTGTGCTAATATTTCTCCTAAAATTACTTGTTCTGTAAAATTCTTTGAGCCGATGATAATTGTTGCGGGTTTTTGCTGATAGTTAAAGGCAATTAATCCAGCTATAATTAAAGAAACAATTCCTAAGACAATAGCAATTTGACGATTAAATTTACCCTTTTTTTCAATTTTGTTGGTGAGCCTTTTTTCTAATAATCCTAAACCGAAATCTGCACTCAAAGCAATCAAAGCTGCGGGGACTGCTCCGGCTAAAATCAATTCATTATTAACTGTGGAAATACCGCGAAAAATAAATACTCCTAAACCACCACCACCAATAGCAGCAGCAATTGTGGCAATTCCTACGGATATAACTGTGGCTACTCTTACCCCTGCTAAAATGACTGGTAAAGCCAGGGGAATTTCTACTTGGAATAGTAATTGTTGATCTGTCATTCCCATGCCTATCCCCGCTTCTTTAATGGCGGGATTGATGCTATTAATGCCAATATAGGTATTGCGAATTATGGGAAGTAAGGCATAAAGAGTTAAGGCAACTATGGCGGGGATTTTGCCAATTCCTCCCAGAAAAGGTACGGAAATTAAAAAGCCGAAGATGGCTAAACTAGGGATGGTTTGAATGGCATTTGCTAAACCAAGAATGGGGGAAGCTAATTTTGATTGACGAGTGATCAGAATGCCGACAGGAAGACCAATGGAAATTGCTATTAATAGGGATATAATGACTAATATTAAATGTTCTCCACTGTGGACAATTATTTCTGTGCCGTATTGAAATAAAAACATAATTTCTGGATTTATTTATCTAACTTTAATGGATCTACTGTTTCCTTTATTTAAAACAAAATTTATTGTGGGTTGGGTTAAGTAAGGTTCACGTAGTGTGCCGAAAGCATAACCCAATACTCCTTGCTATCTTGTCGCTAATGTTGGGTTTCACTTCGTTCAAACCAACCTACAAAAATTAAATTAATATTCATTCTAATTAAGTTGTTCCCAATTATTACTAGTATTTAAACAAGCTAAAAATGCTTTTGCTTCTGGATGTTGAGATTGGAGAAATTCTCTTCTCGTTCCTAGTACGACTAAATTTCCTTCAGCCATTAAACCAATTCTGGTGGCTAGAAAGAAGGCTTCTTGAATGTCATGGGTGACAAATATCACGGTTTTTCCTAATTGTTGTTGTAAATATTGAAATTGTTGTTGTAATTCTAAACGGGTAATTGGGTCAAGTGCGCCAAAAGGTTCATCCATTAATAGTATAGGTGGATCTGCGGCTAATGCTCTAGCAACTCCCACTCGCTGACGTTGACCTCCTGATAATTGATGGGGATAACGTTGAGCAAATTTTTCTGGTTCTAATCCTACTAAGTTTAACATTTCGTAGACTCTATTTTGAACTTTCTGTGGTGACCATTTTTCTAAAGATGGGACGAGTCCGACGTTTTCCGCGATGGTAAAATGGGGAAATAAACCGATTTCTTGGATGACATAACCTATTCGTCTTCTCAGTTTAATGACATCCCAGTTAGTTGTGGGACGATTTTGGACTAAAACTTGTCCTTGGGTGGGGACAAGTAAATGATTAATTAATTTTAAAGTTGTAGTTTTGCCACTGCCACTGCGTCCTAATAAAATTAAGGCTTCCCCTTCATGAATACTCAAATTTAAGTTAGATAATAGGGGACGATGATTAATGGTAAAACTGGTGTTTTGAAACTCAACGGCAATTTCTGATGGTGTTGGCATAATGGTTGCGTTAAACACAATTAAGGTGGTTATATCCCCGACTTCTTAGAGAAGTCGGGGATCTTATTGGTTCCGTATGAAAAGAAACAAAGGTGGTGAGTATTTATTATTCACCTCTTTCTACTTTTATGAGATTTTATGCCTGAGTAAGTATTCTCTACCCCTAGCATCTCTCAATGTTGAGGAAGGAATAAACTATTGGAAAACAGCCAGTTTTCAGGCTTGACTTCTAATTAATAAGGTATACATTTATAGAAATTCATTGTCTTTGATTTAATTACTTTTCTCTTTTAACAGTATTGATTTGAGCAAATTTACACCTGTATAGGTAACTTTGGCTAATGACACCGGATACATTGATGACTCTAGAAACAATTGTCCTCGACAACAGAACTTTTACTCCCGCAGACCAAAAAGAGATTTCCGAATGGCCTTGTGTTGTCAGTCAAAGACCACAGCCAACCATTACAGTTAAAGATGATGATTTGTTCCTAGTGACAGATACGATGGGGAATATTTCCGATTGTTACCTTTATGGTAGCACTCCTAGTATGGGGATGTTTTGCCGTGATACAAGGTTTTTGAGTCGTTTGGAGTTACAGATTGAAGGGCGATCGCCTATATTACTGAGTAGCAACGCTGATAAGGGATTTGCCCTCTCGGTCTTATGCACCAATCCTGATTTAGACAATCTTTTTCAGGCTGATACTGTGGGTATTCGTCGAGAACTGGTTCTGAATGGGGCATTATTTGAAGAAATAGAAGTTGCTAATTACAACACTACCAGCATTGTTTTTGAATTGAGTCTGAGTTTTGAAGCTGATTTTGTGGATTTATTTGAAGTGAGAGGTCATCATCGCCAAAAACGGGGCAGACTTTTACACTTAAATGAATTAACATCTGATCATGTTGCACCTGTGTCTCCTCAATCCTACAAAGAAGAATCTCTTACCCTAGCATATCAGGGTTTAGATGGTTCGATTATGGAGTCTCTAATTCAATTTCAGCATTTGCAACCAAATCGGTTTCACGGTTATACGGCAGTTTGGCGGATAGAATTGGCGGCTCATGAAACTAAGAAGCTAGGTTATCGACTGAATATGTTCACTGACAATCAACCTAGTTCTACTATCAGTGCTGCCTCTACTTTAGCACAGGCAAAAGCTGCTGAATTAATGGAGGAGCAAAATTGGTTGCAGCAAATTACCCGGATTAGCTCAGACAAAAGTCTTTTTAATCGCGTTATCTCCCGTGCTGAACAAGATATATATTTGTTGCTTCAGTCCTTTGGCAAACATAAAACTGTTTCTGCTGGAGTTCCTTGGTTTTCCACTTTGTTTGGTCGAGATTCCATCATTACTGCGTCCCAAACCTTGATGTTGAATTCCAAAATTGCCAAAGAAACCTTGCTACTATTGGCAGAATATCAAGGTCAAACGGATAATATTTGGCGGGAAGAAGAACCGGGTAAGATTTTACATGAACTGCGGTTGGGAGAAATGGCTAGATGTCAAGAAATTCCCCACACACCATACTATGGTACGGTGGATGCTACCCCACTGTGGTTAATGTTGTATGCTGAATATTACAGTTGGACTCATGATCAAGAAACCTTGGAAGCACTGTGGCCAAATGCTTTAGCGGCTATGGGTTGGATTGATCGTCAAATCCAAGAAACGGGTTATCTCAGCTATGCTCGTAAATCTAAAGGTGGTTTAATTAACCAAGGTTGGAAAGATTCGGGTGATTGTATTGTCAACCGCAAAGGGGAATTAGCCATTGGTCCGATTTCTCTGTGTGAGGTGCAAGCTTATGTCTATGCGGCGAAAAACCGCCTCGCAGAAATTGCCAAAATCCAACAACGCCCAGATTTAGAAGAACTTTGGCAAAAAGAAGCTAGACAACTCAGGGCTAAATTTAACCAGGATTTTTGGTTAGAAGATGAAGATTTTTGTGCTTTGGCTTTAGATGGAGAAGGTAAACCAGTAGATAGTATTAGTTCTAATCCTGGTCATTGTTTAAATTTGGGGATATTTACCTCTGCAAAAGCCTATAGTGTGGCGGAAAGATTGGGTGCGGCGGATATGTTTAATGGTTGGGGAATTAGAACTTTAAGTAGTTTGTCACCTGCTTATAATCCGATGGGTTATCATACTGGTTCAGTTTGGCCTCATGATAATTCTATGATTGCAATGGGATTGCGATCGCTCGGTTTAATAGATCAATCTCTGGAACTATTTCAAGGGTTATTCAACATGACCTCCCAGCAACCCTATCAACGCCCCCCAGAACTATTTTGCGGCTATGAAATGAACGGTGATAATTCTCCCGTCCAGTATCCCGTTGCTTGTACTCCCCAAGCCTGGGCTACAGGTAGCATTTTTCAACTATTGCAAATGATGGTGAATTTAGTCCCAGACGCACAGAATAATTGTTTGCGAATCATTGACCCCGCCTTACCAGAATCAATTAATAATTTATCTTTTCATAACTTGCGTATTGGTGGCACAATTTTAGATTTAGAATTTGAACGAGTTGGTAGCACTACCGCTTGTCGAGTTGCGAAAAAACGCGGTAACTTGCGCGTCGTCATTGAAGCTTAAAGGGAGCAAAATTTGAGAATATTCTGTAGGGGTTTCCCCGCCCTCAATTATCAATTATATAGGGTTTCCCCGCCCTCAATTATCAATTATATAGAGCCATTTCTGACAATTTACCTAACTAGCAACTTACATTATTAGAGGCAGAGCCTCATCAACTGCATTCCTAGTCAGAGACTAGGAACGAGGTGTGGTAGGGATTTGAGCTTAAGTTGACACCATTAGGGAGAGGGGTTCTTGTACATCAGAGCAAGAAGCGTTGTATTGCATCAAGCGTGATAACCGCTATGGCAAAAGTTAATTAAACTTTCATCTGTACTTGATGTTAGCTTTATTTTTCCTATGTTAGACTTGCCTAAGTTCTAGAAACTCACCACCCAGTATTTTTTAGGGTAATCACATAGAGCAGGTTTTCAGGGATTTTGATGAATTTTGTCCATCTAGGATAACTCAATCTTCAAGCAAATCATCAGTAATCATTTGTCTGTCGCCATTAAGTACAACAATTACAAAAATAATCCGGGATGTCAATTTACTTGGCTCAATAAATTTGAATTGGGCTAACTTTATATAGCTTGATTGTAGTTGTGCTGATGAATATTTCTAGCATCCTAACTGGGTACGTCTTTTATCCAACATATCAAAAATATCTTTTCCCAACTATTGAGGTTGATTAATTCATGGTTACTAGTATTAGACAAACCGTTCGGGGGATAGTTTTTACAAATCGCCACTTAGCAAGACTTTACTATTTTTTGAGTTTTTCTCGCCCAGTTTTACCACAATGGGTTGGCGCTGATTACTACCGCGAAAAATCATCTTGGGAATTACAACCAGAACGTTGTCCATGTGATCTTGAATTAGTTGAATATTTACAAAAGCATAATATCCAAGATCAAACTATCTTTCATTTTGGCACAGGCTCTCATCATATTCTAGGATTGGAAAATCAGAAATTTTCTCAACCCAATGAAATTATTGGGATTACAGGTTCTGCACCCGAACATCAAGAATATGTCCGATTATCTCTTAAAGATCGTCTATTGTTCAAGTATTACAAAGTTCTCTGTACAGATATATACACTTTGACAGACCGTTCTTTACCCATGCTCGATGTAATTTCTCTGTTTCATCTAGGCGAATTTTATATGCCTGAAGAAGCGCCTTTTTTGCATCATAATGAAGAATCTCTTCTGGGGATGTTTCTGAGTAAACTCAATCCTAATGGCAAAATTCTCTTCTATACAAAATCAATTGGCTGGGGTCATGCTCAACCAATAATTGAATCATTTGTAAAAGAGGGAAAAATGCACAAAATTGAAGAATACAAGAACTTATTAGTGTATGCCAAATGTAGTCTAAACTGATCCAGATAGCAATAAGCAGTGAACACCACTGTTCACTGTTCACTGTTTTACATGAAAAGTGCTGCAAAAGCTTTGAGTTTAAACGTAACCGTTCAGGGGGGTAGGAGAGCGATCGTAAAAAATTCCCCAAAAATCTGTTAAATCCCACATTATGCACTTCATTTTGTAATAGGACTTACGCCAAATATCTCTCAAACCTCCTTTCCTTCCTGTTCTTTGCCCCTTCGTGGTTCATTGGAAGAAGATAAAAAAGAGGATAGGTAAATCTTTCACATACCCAACTTCTTGGAGAAGTTGGGTATCTTGTTGTTCATATTTTTTTGTCTAAATATTGAGTTAGAGAGGATTATTTTCCATGAAACTTTGTATTTTTGCATTAAGTCTTTTTTCACCTTCACGCTTCATAGATACTGCTTGTTTTTTAGCGTTTTCTACTGCTTCTTCAATAGCTTTTTGGTTTGCAGCCATGAAAATCATATCAATAATAGAACCAACTATGAACGGTAATAAGATTATTAAAAAAGCTACTCCACCCATGGATGTAGTAGCAGGTATACCGAATATAAAAAACAAGCAACCGATACTACTACATCCAGGAAAGGCTTTCTTCTCCGCTTCTTTTTTTGCATCAGCAATAAGTTGATCAGCTTTTCCTTCTATCCCACATTCCGCACCCCAAAATATTACAGAGGGAAATTACGGAGATGAAAATCGAAGGGAGCATCAAAACAAACAGACAAAGTGAAAAAAGGCATTTGAGAAACAGTAAATCACCAAAAATGTCATCAAAATCTATTCT
>NZ_JAQMSE010000128.1:0-15721 GCF_028330045.1 Aphanizomenon sp. CS-733/32 | reverse complement strand
TGCAGCCTACAAAACAAAAAACAAATCTCAAAACCAAAGAACCGTGGGGCGCACGGTCTTAAAGCTCAGTTAATGTCCTCATAGAGGAGTCACTGAGAAGCCCACACTCACCTGAAAGGGAGTGTGTGGAGTACGTCACATTATCGAGTTAGAGGTTATCGGCGTTTTCCTGACAAAGAGATGCGCCAAGTAGTGATTTATTTGAGAAAAACAGATTCTGAATTAGTCCATGAGAATAGTTTCAGATTAAACAAAACCCACCATGAGTTTGAAGTAATCCGTCTATGGGAACAACCAACGGAACAATTTATGAACGCGCCCAGTTTATTACCATTTGCGGTGCTAAGTCAGACAGAAGATCCTACAATGGTATTGAGCCAGGTAGCACAAGCAGTCGAAAAAATTAAGGATCAACAACAACAAAGGGATATAGCTGCTGCCAGCAGTATTTTAGCTGGGTTGGTGTTAAATAGAAATGTAATCAAGAAAATTTTCAGGAGTGAGATTATGCGCGAATCAGTAATTTATCAAGACATCCTTGAAGAAGGTGAAGCTAAAGGTGAAGCCAGAGGCAAAGCTGAAGGTGAAGCGAAAGGTAAGGCTGAAACAACAAGAAAATTGGCTATAAATTTATTACGAATTGGTATGAATTTAGAGCAAATTGCTGAAGTCACTGAATTATCTCTTGAACAAGTTCGAGATTTACAACAAGAAATTCAATCATTGTAAAACTAAGTATTTGTAGTCATTTTTCAGTAAAGAGTGCGATTCCTACGGAGCGCTTCGCTATCGCTCTCCGTAGGCATCATGTATACCTCACAACTAACGAAGATGAGCGATCGGCTTTCACAAGGTAACACCAGTATAATCATAAAAATGGGAGGATATCAATGAGCTTAGTCATTTCCGAAGATATTGTCCAAGCAAGTGGATTATCAGAAAAAGAATTAGTTTTAGAATTGATTATCTTATTATTTGAAAGGAAAAAAATTAGTATCGGTAAAGCATCTCAACTGGCAAAAATGCCTTTACTGCAATTTCAGAATGAATTAGCTATGAGAAACATTAATATTCATTATGATGAAACTGATTTAGACGTTGATTTAAAAAACTTGGGAATTATCTAAAATAGTCCTTGAAACAAGATATTTTTCATCTATTATTCTGTGTCAATTTTTGTGGCATATCGTGTTCTATTTATATTTATAAGGAGATATATATTTAATTTTTCCTATATTTTTCATTCATAGCAGCATCTAAAATATCATTTTTCATATCTTCCATCATTTTAACAACAATATTATAAATATCAGTATATCCATCATAATCAACCAGTAGATACTTACCATGTGCAATCTTATTCCTTCTTTCAACAAGATCAGCATCTATTTTTTTCTCCTTTAATTGATATTTTTTATAATCTACTCCTATGATGATACATATATCACGAAATACCCAAAATTTTAAGTTTGATTTAGTATCAATTATTCCTTCGTAGGGAATATAAGCTCTTTTATTTAATTCATTTAACATGAAATCAACAAGAGTTTGTTGTAATTCAAATTTATTAGTTTTTAGTTCATTTATTTGCTTTTTAAAACACAAAGCTACAAAACATGACTGAAGTTGATTATGATTTAATCCTTTCAATGAAACAAAATTTAAGTAATTCTCAGCCGCATTTTTGATAAATCCTTCCCAATGAGCATATAATAAAGTTATTCCTGCTCTAATTAATGCGTGTTGCTCTTCATTTTGTTGACTGGGAATTTTACTTTTAATAATACTAAGCTCCTTGATACGCCAGGCAAAATCCTCGTGCAAGTTATCAATAAGCATCTGTTCTGTTTTGTTATCTTTGCTCATTTCTGAAAATGTTGTATGCCAAATTGAACCATTTTAGGTATTCTACTTTTTGCATTTGAACCCGAACCACTATACTGAGTGAAATCATTGGCTGACCATATCTGCTCCACCTTATCTTTCAATATAGAAACGTCGAAGTCAGAATCAGAATAATCATTTATATTATTCCCTAAACCAACAGTAATTGCTTCATAGGCTGATTCTAGAAATTGTCCTTTAAATCTTTCACTATCATATTTTTTAAAAGTCCCTTCTCCTGTTGCTTTATTTAACAATGAAAAGAGTTTGTAAAATTTCTGTTTTTCACTTTCTAAATCGAAATTGGGATTTTGGCATATAGATGTTAATGAATCAGTTAAGTATTCATTTACATCTTTACTGTTTAGTGGAAAGTGAGAACAAGCTATATATCTCAGAATGAGTTCCATGTCATAGCGTTCTTTGCTGAGTCTGTCTGAAATGGAAATACAATTCTGGAAATCTTGATTATCTGCTAAATTACATAGCCATGAATGTACATTTTTATCAATCATGATCAGCAGGCAATTACGCACTTCTTGATATGATAAAAATGAACCTCCAGTATTTAGTCTTTCAAAAATTTCAAACTTAGCATTAATATCAGACTCTTTTTGAATAATTTCTATTTGAATTTTAGCTCTTTTAAAATCAAGTTTAACCGAACCAGATAAGTTGTGTTCTTCATCCTCTGCTCCTTCCCACATTACCCCTTTTAAACTTGGAAGTATTTTAGTTCCTTCCAGTTGGAGACATTCCTTTTTATTGCCATTTTCATCTTTAAGGCTACCTACAAATTCTAAAATAGTAGATATTCTTTGTAATCCATCTACTAATTCCCAAACACCATCTTCTCTTTGATAAACAAAAATCGAGGGTGTGGGAATACCCAGTAATATAGATTCAATAAATTTGGATTTTTGCTGCCCACTCCATCTAAAATATCTTTGAAATTCAGGATTAATAATCAGTTCATCATTATTGTAAATGCTGATTATTTCTCCAATAGACATTGGATAGCTATCTTTCCGAAATTCCTTAGTTTTTGCTTTGATATCTTCTAGTAAACTCATATCACATTACCTCATTAGTGTTATTATACACAACTACCAGATAAAAAGTCATAAAAATTTTGACAACTTTCCTCTATGTTAGTTGAAGAAGGACAAATACAGCTAGATATATAAAAATACTTAAAAATCAACTACCCCTCCTTGTTAGTAAAGAGGGGTGAGAGGTGTTTAAACTTTCCTCTCTGCTAAATATTGATACATTTCCCAACGCGCATTAACTTCCATTTGCGCTTGTTCTAGCAACAACTTCGCCACCGCCGGTTTACTCTTCGTCAACATCTTAAACCTGTTCTCCTGGTACATGGATTTTTCCACTGATTCAGAAGGTGCTTTCATATCCAATTGTAGGGGGTTCTTACCCTCATTTTGTAATGCCGGATTATAGCGATATAATAACCATCTTCCTGCATCTACCAACGCCTTTTGTTGTTGTAAACCAGTGGTCATATCAATACCGTGAGCAATACAATGACTGTAAGCAATAATGATTGATGGACCATCAAAAGCTTCCGCTTCTAAAAATGCTTTGAGTGTATGTTCATCTTTCGCACCTAACGCCACACTCGCCACATAAACATTACCATAAGTCATAGCCATTAAACCTAAATCTTTCTTTGGTGCAGGTTTTCCACCGGTCGCATATTTGGCAACTGCGGCTTTGGGAGTGGCTTTAGAAGATTGTCCTCCGGTATTAGAATAAACTTCTGTATCCATGACCAAAATATTCACATTGCGGCCTGTGGAAATCACATGATCAATTCCACCAAAATCTATATCATACGCCCAACCATCACCCCCAACTATCCACACACTTTTCTTAACTAAATAATCAGCTAAGGATTTTAGATTTTGGATTTTGGATTTTAGATCTGCGTCTTTTGTAGTTTCCGCAATCTCATCTAATTTATGTTTGAGAATGACGATTCTTTCCCGTTGGTCCCAAATATCAGCTTCGGTTTTTTGTTCGGCCTTGAGAATGGCATTCACTAAATTATCGCCAATTTCACTACTTAATTGTGACAATAATTCCGCTGCAAATTCTGCTTGTTTGTCTATAGATAAACGATAACCAAAACCGAATTCTGCATTATCTTCAAATAAACTATTGGACCATGCTGGACCTCTTCCCTCAGCGTTTTGACTCCAAGGAGTTGTGGGGAGATTTCCACCGTAAATGGAAGAACAACCGGTGGCGTTGGCAATAAGTGAGCGATCGCCAAACAATTGTGTTAATAATTTAAGGTAGGGCGTTTCTCCGCAACCAGCACAAGCACCGGAAAATTCAAACAACGGTTCTTGTAATTGCTGCTGACGAATTTGGTTTACTTTCAACTTTGTGCGATCGGGATTTGGTAAACTCAAAAAGAAATTCCAGTTTTCCCGTTCTTGTTCCCGCAAAGGTAACTGGGGACTCATATTAATCGCCTTGCAGGTGGGTTCTGCCTTGTTTTTGGCAGGGCAGACACTCACACAAATTTCACAGCCTGTACAGTCCTCTGGCGCTACCTGAATGGTGAATTTCTGGTTAGCAAAGCTCTTATCTTTGGCGTTAGTGGACTTAAAAGATATGGGTGCGTTGACTAACTCACTGGGTTGATAAGTTTTGGCGCGAATAGCAGCGTGAGGACAAACCATCACACATTTACCGCATTGAACGCAGACATCAGCATCCCAAACGGGGATTTCTTCCGCAACGTTGCGTTTTTCCCATTTTGCAGTTCCACTGGGAAAAGTTCCGTCAGCAGGTAAAGCACTCACCGGCAAATCATCACCTTCCCAGACCATGATTTTGCTAAGAACATTCTCGACAAATTTGGGTTTGGTGATTGGTGATTGGTGATTGGTGATTGGTAATTGGTAATTTTCCTTTTTGGGAATTTCGATTTCATGAAGATTTTCTAAGGTGTTGTCTACAGCTTTTAAATTCATGCTGACAACTTCCGCGCCTTTTTTACCATAGGTTTTTTCTATGGCTTGTTTGATTTTACTAATAGCTTCTTTTTCTGGTAATACTCCCGCTAAAGCAAAGAAACACACCTGCATGATAGTGTTAATTCTGTGTCCCATACCACTATCTTTTGCCACTTGACTAGCATTAATAGTGTAAACTTTCAGGTTCTTGTCAATAATTTGCTGTTGAACTTTTGAAGGTAGATTTTCCCAAACATGATCAGCATAATAAGGACTATTTAACAGCAAAGTCGCCCCTGGTGCAGCAGCTTTTAAAATATCAATGGTTTCCACAAATCCCCAATGGTGACAACCGATAAAATTAGCTTTGTCTATGAGGTAAGTTGAGCGAATTTTTCCAGTTCCAAACCGCAGGTGAGAAACTGTCATTGAACCGGATTTTTTAGAATCATAAACAAAGTAACCTTGGGCGTTATTTTCTGTGCCTTCACCGATAATTTTGATGGAGTTCTTATTTGCCCCCACTGTACCATCTGAACCCAAACCATAGAACATGGCGCGAACTACATGATCTGGTTCTGTAGAGAAATTAGGGTCAAAATTCAAAGAAGTGAACGTGACATCATCATTAATCCCAATTGTGAAATGATTTTTGGGTTTAATTTGAGTCAGATTATCAAAAATACTCTTCACCATTGCGGGAGTAAATTCCTTAGAAGACAGTCCATATCTGCCCCCAACAATTTTCGGGAATGTAGTTTTTTTCCAACCTTCATAAATAGCTGTCACCACATCTAAATATAAAGGTTCTCCTGCACTTCCAGCTTCTTTAGTTCTATCAAGGACAGCAATGGATTTAACACTATTTGGTAATGCTTCTATAAATCTGGCAACATCAAAAGGACGGAAAAGCCGCACTTTGATAACTCCGACTTTTTCCCCTTGGTTATTGAGATAATCTACGGTTTCATGGACAGTTTCACAACCAGAACCCATAATCACAATGACTCTTTCTGCGTTAGGTGCGCCATGATATTCATAGAGTTTGTAATATCTACCTGTGCGTTCTCCAAATTTATCCATTATTTTTTGAACAATATCGGCACAACCATCATAATAAGGGTTTGCACCTTCACGGGATTGAAAGTAAACATCAGGGTTTTGTGCCGTTCCTCGTAATACTGGTTTATCTGGAGTTAAGCACCGTTGACGATGTGCAAATACTAAAGACTGGGGAATGAAAGCTTGTAAATCCTCATCAGATAACAACTCAACTTTCTGCACTTCATGGGAAGTTCTAAACCCATCAAAAAAGTGCATAAATGGCACTCTTGCTGCTAAAGTTGCTGCATGAGAAATCAAAGCAAAATCATGACTTTCTTGGACAGAAGCTGAACACAAAAAAGCGAAACCCGTCGCTCTAGCAGCCATAACATCACTATGATCACCGAAAATAGATAAAGCGTGGGTAGCTAAAGAACGGGCAGAAACATGAATGACAAAACTGGTTAATTCTCCGGCAATTTTGTACAAATTAGGAATCATTAATAATAATCCCTGAGAAGCAGTGAAAGTTGTACTTAATGCCCCCGTTTGTAATGCCCCATGGACAGCAGCCGCAGCCCCTCCTTCGCTTTGCATTTGGGTAACACTGGGAACAGTTCCCCAAAGATTTGATTTATTTTCCGACATCCAAGCATCAGCCCATTCACCCATATTTGAAGATGGGGTGATAGGATAAATAGCAATTACTTCATTTAATTTGTAAGCTACACGGGCAACGGCTTCATTACCATCAATTGTGGCATAAGATTTGGGCATGATTTTCCTTCTGTGTGTCTTTTGGTGGTTGTTTCAATTTTTCCGTAGGGTGCGTCAGATTGATAAATAGTCGAATTTAAGTATGATTTAACGTCTGACGCACCTTACTAATCTATGCAGAGAAACCAAAAAGATAAGCATTGAAAACAGCTAAAGTCAGGAAGTTAATTTATGATATTTTCTACAGTTTTATTAATTATCAATTATTACTCATGAATTATTCTGACTTTTAGCCAATATTTTGATTATAGCAAATAGTAAATCTTCTAGATATATCAATATTAATGTTGTACTCAATAGCTATAATCTTTGATTTATCAAAGTTAAATGATTGTCATGGGGTGGAGGTGCGGGAAGTTTTTGGGCAAGATAGTTGACAGTTATCCAAGGTTTTACAGTATAATTTAAAGTTAATCACCTGTATTAACACCCAATCAATATCAATTATGACTTATCGAGATCCTGAAATTGAAATTGAACTATTACGCCTAAAGAGTGAGTTAAATATATCTGGAAAGAATAACAGTCAACGTAATTCTCAATCTCAAAGTTTAGATGATGTTATCACTAAGTTAAATCACCTTGTGGGAATGGAAAATGTCAAAAATGACATTAATACTTTTATCAATTTTCTCAAAGTTCAGAAAATGCGTCGGGAACAAGGTTTACCAAATATTTCTATTTCCCTACATTCAGTATCGCTCTAAGCGAAGCCATGCCCGCAAGGACTTTACACACCCTACTTGATAAATAACTTTGGCATTTCTGAAATTTCCTAAAATTGCGATCGCTCCCGATGCTTTCGCATAAGTTACTATCGTACTATTATATCATTTACATCAATTAAAAAACTTAAATAGCGCGATATTATCGGTTAATCTTAGGGAACACCAAAAAATAAATTACCCAATTTTGTGGGATGGGCATCCTGCCCGTCCTTGATGATTAGCGGGCTTTTCGTCCCGCACCACAAGGAATTTTTGGGGATTTTATTTCTTGGAAGTCCCTTAGATAACAGAACCCAAGATTATGAAAAAAAATTAAATAAAACTACTCATTATCTCTAATAACTTGTTGTATTGGTTCATTTGATGACGAAATTATTACATTTCGCCGATATTTTAGGGGAAGTTAATGAAATGTAACGCACCATTCATCTGTTTGAAATTAAAAACATCTCTTTAAGTGCGATTATTTATTTTCTCGGTTGAGTTAAGAGGCTATGCTATAATAACGTATACTGTCAAAAATATCTCACAAAAATATGAACAACACATCGCTAAAAGAAAAAACTGCCTTTAACCGCATCTCAGCAATCATAAAATATTTGATCGCTAATAACAGTGTGTATCAAGAAAGATTGGAACAAGATAAAATGATTCAGAAAATATACGAACTTTTTACTAAACCAAATTCTGGTGATGATATAGATACAATTGCTGAAGATGACTTAACAGAAAGAATTAGTAAAATGTTAGCTGTAGAAGCAATCAGTGGTTTGTTAAATGATTTTACACCAGAAGAAATGGCAATATTTGATGAAGCAGTGAAACGGAAATAAGTCAATGGGATATCTACTAGATACTAATATGGTTACAGCAATTCTCAAGGAAAATCCAAAAGTAACCAATCAGCTAGAAAGTTTAAATCGTCAAAACGAGGAAGTTTTCATTAGTGGGATTACTTACTATGAAATTGAGCGAGGACTCTTAGCAGTTAAAGCGGTAAAGAAATTATCAGACTTTGAAAAATTTTTGAATAAATACCAAGTTTTACTCTTGGACGATATGGCAATTTTTCAGAAAGCGTCAGAAATCTATGCTGATTTAAAACAAAGAGGTTTACCAATTCAAGATGCAGATATATTTATAGCAGCTACGGCTATTATTCACAATTTAATTGTAGTTTCCCATGATTCTGATTTATTAAGAATAAAAGAATTGCAATTGGAAGATTGGTTACAAGAGGAATTAAATTAAATCATTTTTAATCAACCGTTTTTGCAAAGCCACAACAACAGCTTGAGAGCGATCGCTCACTTCTAACTTTTGTAAGATAGCATGGATGTTTACCATTACCGTTTACGGTGTAATATAAAGTGCAATGGCAATTTCTTGATTAGTTTCCTCTAAGAGACTTCCAATTAGAAAAATACCCAAAAATTTCTTGTGGTGCGGGCATCTCGTCCGCTAATAATACAAGGTTAGGTTAAGGGACAGCGCAACCCAACGCTTATGTTGGGTTTTATGCTTTTTCTCTGCGCCTTTGCGTTTGGGGGTGAAACAAAAATAATATGTAATTCACCCAAAAAAAAGAAGTCCAGAAACGAATTTCTGACTTCTGATTTCCTATATTTAGGGTGCAAGGGCGTTACCACGAATTAAACTACCAAGGGTTTTGGCAGTAATTTTTAACTGGGTAAAGGGGTTAGCAGGAACTACAGTTTTATAGAGATAACTATCAAAAGTTAGCTTTTGTACATCCATGTCATCACACATTTCTACAAATGCTTCACGGGTAGCATCGGAACGATAGAAGACGTTTTGAAGAATGTCTAATACTTTGTAGGTGAGTCCGTATTTCTGATCCCAACGCTTGATGTACACTTTGAGGTCTCGTTCCGTGGGAATCCGCGCCCCACCCTTAGCGGCTTCCACAATGGCTTCAGCGCACATTCTGCCAGATTTAGCAGCGAAGTAGATACCTTCCCCGGAGGACTTGGTAACATAACCAGCCGCATCTCCTACCAAGGCTATGCGACCGACAACGCGACGGGGGCGGGGATGTTCAGGGATGGGGTGTGCCTCGATTTTGATGATTTCACCGCCGGCGAGTTTTTCTGAAGCACGGGCGCGAATACCAGCTTGGAATTGTTTGATTTTGGCTTTGTTAATGTGCATTGTGCCAGTACCTACCGCTACGTGATCATATTTGGGGAATACCCAAGCGTAGAAGTCGGTGGAAACATCATCGCCAACGTACATTTCGGCGAGGTCGTTGTAATAGTCCATTTTGTCTTGGGGAAGACGAATGCGTTCTTGGAAGGCGATCGCATAATTGTAATCTCCAGCACCCATATCCTTGGCAACGCGGGAATTTGCCCCGTCAGCACCCACGATTAAATCCACCTTTAGGGTTTTGGTAACGCCTTGCGCCCCGCCCCCTGTATGGTCAACGTAGTGAATGGTATAGGGGTCGGTATTGTTCCCAGGAATATCAACTTTATGAACAGTGGCGTTAATTAAATTTGCCCCTAATTTTGCCGCCCGGTCCCGCAGGAAACCATCCAGCACTTCTCGGCGGCACATTCCTATATATTCTTCTTCATTTATCAGATTGATATCAACTTCACGATTAGAAGGAGAAATCATTTTCATCTTCCGTACCCGACGGTCAATAATTGCCGGAGGTAAGTCAAACTCACTCACCATACAGAGGGGAATAGCACCCCCACAAGGTTTGGCGTTATCTAACTTGCGCTCAAACAAATAGGTTTCAATCCCAGCTTTAGCTAGGGTTTCGGCAGCGCATGAACCCGCAGGTCCCGAACCCACAACAGCAACCCGTAGTGTCAAAGGTTTTCTCCTAATTATAAATATTTTCCCAAAGTATCCTATCACGGACTTTTGGTTGAATTTCCTTTGTAGCTCCAGGTTTTGATATAAATACAATATTCCTTAATATTTCGACATGAAACCCGTGTTTTTTATATCTTATGAGTAAATATTAGTCAATGATAACTAGAAGAACAACTAATCATTAAATATGGACGTTGCTGAACTGAGGTATAAAAATCAAACATTCTATTTCTCAAACTCTTACTCTCTGCGCCTCTGCGTGAGAAAAAATCATACCTTCATTCACCAAAGCCGAAAATTCGGCATTGCTGATTAAGGGTATGAATTTTAGTCTCACGGCAAATCAGTGTAAGAGCAAATACAGGATATCAAAGATACATTATGATTATTCTTGATTTTCATTACTTTGGGTAAAATTTACCTGTTCATATATTTCACTTAAAGCAATCTGAAAATCTATAGTTTGTAATGTTAAAATATCTGACTCCGATTCTAACTCTGTGAATATCCATTTACCATCATTTGTTTTCACATATTGCATAACATGATATTGATATTGATTGATTAAGATATATTCTTTAAATTCAGGTATAGAACGATAATACATGAATTTATCACTTTGGTCATAATTACTAGTTGATTTAGATGAAACTTCAGCAATTAATAAAGGATTCATCACAGTAGTAGTATTTTCAGTAGCATAAATAGGTTCTCCTTGAATTATCATCACATCAGGGTATGTATGTTGACGATAACGCGGTATCCACAAGCGGACATCACCAATATAAACGTCATAGTTTTTCTTTCTTAATCCGTATTTTAAGGAAGCTGCGAAATTAAGAGCTATTTTATTATGATTTGTTGTTCCTCCAGTCATAGCTATAATTTCTCCATCTCGATATTCGCTCTTATACTCTGCTTGTTCTTCGATTTCTAAGTATTCTTCTGGTGTGTAGTATCGTGTTTGTGTTTGCATAATATCAACACAGAGTTAATAATTGTGATATTCATAATATTCTATCATGATCTAATTTTGTGACGGTTCAGCAGTCCTAAACCCCTACTTCTCTTCCTGCATACTTCTGACAATTTTTGTGACCATTTTTCTCGGAATAAACCTCACACATTTTGACATCATTTTATTCATAAATCCAGGAATAACAATTGTCTTTTCTCTCATTAACGCATCATAGCCCATCTGAGCCACAGTTTCCGCATCCATCATATTTTTCCCCTTCAGCATTTTAGAATCTGCCATGCCGGTTCTTTCATGAAAAGCAGATGCCGTTGAACCTGGACAAAGAACTGTGACGGTGACACCTGTACCTTCTAATTCATTAGCGATCGCTTCTGAAAATGATAAAATATAAGCCTTAGTGGCAAAATACACTGCCATTAACGGACCTGGTTGAAATGCAGCCGCAGAAGCAACATTTAATATCTTGCCATGACCTTGTTTAACCATTTCTTTGAGAAACAACTTAGTTAAATGGGTCAGACAAACTAAATTTACCTGCAACATTTCCAATTCAGTCTTGAGGTTAGTTTCATTAAATAACCCATAAGTACCAAACCCGGCATTATTTACCAGAATATCAACTTTAATACCAGATTCTTGTAATTCTGTGAAAATTTCTTCAGGAGATGTACATATAGATAAATCTTTAATAATAGGTTTAACAGAAATTCTAAACTCTTCTGCAAAATCAACAGCTATTTTTGTGATTTTTTCTGCTAGTCTATCTACCAAGACTAGATGATAATTATTATGAGCGAAAATACGAGCTAATTGATAACCAATACCATTAGCTGCACCCGTAATCAAAACTGTTCCCTGACATTTTATGTTCATTTTAAGAAAGTTGATTTAGCTGAAATTCGCACTAACTAATTCTGCCAATATCCCTATATTATAACAAATTTAAATCAAGCTACATATAATTAATATTTCCAGAATAATTAACCGCAGATGAAGGCGGATAAACTCTGGATTTAATAATTATGTGCAGCTTCACCTAAAATTGATATTAAGCAAGACTTAGGAAACCAGTTTGTACTAAGTAAGATGTGTAAGTCATCAACAATTGAGAATCAATGGTCGGACAAACAATGGAACTACCTTTTAATGCTGCTAGAGTTGCTTCACAACTGATAATTGGTCTTCTTGCTTGTAAATACAAATCAGGAATGGTGATTTGTTCATCAGACCAACGTTCTAGTAAAAATGGCCGCAATGTATATAAAGGATTGTCTTGAGATGTGACATTATTAATTAACTCTGCTTGCCACTCTTCATAAGGAATCATCTTCAGTGAAAATCCAAAAGAACGCACCCAATCAACTAAAGATTTTAAAGAAGCAGGTTGAGGATGTTGTAAATGGAAAGCTTTACCTAGAGATGTTTCTTGTCGAGAAAGATAAACAACAGATTTGCTGACATAATCAACAGGAGACATATCTAACATATAATCTACATCAGGGAAAGAACCCATTTGTAGACAACCTTTAATCATCAAATTGATGAAATCATGGGTATTACAAATTCCAGTTTGGCTATCTCCAGAAATTAAAGGAGGTCTATGAATAGTGATAGGTAATCCTCGACTACCAGCAATTTTCACTAATTTTTCTGCCACCCATTTAGTTTGGGAATAACCGAGAAAAATACCTTCCCAATCATGAAAATCATCATCTTCTTTAACTAGCTTACCAGCATAAGCACTGGATTCAAAAACAGCCACACTAGAAACATAATGCAATGGCTTAACTTTAGTTTGACAAGCCAAACGCAAAACTTCTTGTGTACCCAAAACATTTGCTGTTTTTAATGCTGAGTAAGGATAAACATAATTCAGTAAAGCTGCACTATGATAAATGACATCAATATTAGCTGCTAGATTTTGAAATTGTTCTCCATTAATTCCTAAATGTGGCTGTGCTAAATCCCCAATAATGGGGATAATTCTGGCACTATATTCATCTTGCCAAATGCCATATTGTTGCAAATTATTTTCTAATTTGCTCTTACCTTCTTCCACATTACTGGCACGCACCAAACAATAAAGAGTTGCTGCCGATACTTCTAGTAATTCCTTGATAATAAAAGCCCCTAAATAACCTGTTCCCCCGGTTAAAAAGATGTTTTTAGGGTTAGTAATAGCAACAGCAGTGCCTATGGGTTGAATAGTGGGGTCTAGAACAGCTTCCGCAGCCAAATCTAGAAGAGGAGGAGCAAAACCAACAGGGGAATTTGTGCTTGAACCTGCATCTTGTAGCTGAGAACCATCACTAGATTCTTCTGACAAACGTTGGGAAAGTGCGGCAATATTGGGATAATGCCAAAGTAAAATAGGAGAAGGTTTAAAACCTAGTAATTCTTCTAATTTACTAATGATCATCATGGCTTGAGCAGAATCCAAACCATAATTTTCCAAGTTTTCATTAACATCAATTTCTGAAATTCCAACTCCCACAACTTCCGCAAGATGAGAAACTAGAAATGCTTGAATACTTTCAGCACTATGAGACTGTTTTAAATTCATTTTTACTTCTCCAATGTAGAAGGAATTGGCTGATATTGACTGTAATAAGTAGGCATTTGCAAACCCTGCATTTTTAAACTATGGCTGCGATATAAAAATGCTGTCCCCTTCATAATTTGGTCAGCAACATCAACCACATGACGCTGATTAGGTTCTGACAAATATGAACCACGCACCCAGTCATTGAAGCCACCCATAGCTGGACCGCACCATATTTGATAATCAACTTCCCGACCTTTTTCACCAGTGCTAGACCAGCGGGAAGATAATCCTAAATACCAGCGAAAGATTAAAGCCATTTTTAATTTAGGATTATTAACAGCTTTACCCAATTTCTCAGGATTCTTTTGGGATAAATAAGCGGCTGTTCCCTCCCAAACTTCCGCAAGACTTTTACGGAAAATTTGTTTTTCTAGCTTCTCCTTTTCGGCTTGAGGAATCTGTTCAATAGAGTCGTAAGTGCGATATAACTCATACAATTTTTGCGATCGCATAGGAAACATTGTTCCCCGTTTGAGAACTTGTAATTTGACTCCCATTTCAAACATATCGGCGGCGGGAGCCATTGTCATATCTGCCATTTCTGCTTGTGCTAACAACTTTTTAGTATGTTCACAAGCACCAGATTCCACACAAGATTGATTAATTGAACCGGTCACAATATAAGCAGCACCCATGATAAAACCAGCTAATGCTGCTTCAGGTGTACCAATACCTCCAGCCACACCAACTCTAATCGGAACTGAGTAATTATATTGCCTTTGAATTTCATCTCGGAGGGCAATAATTGAAGGTAATAAACATACTAAAGGACGATTATCTGTATGACCACCAGAATCAGCTTCAACGGTAATATCATCAGCCATTGGCACTTGTCTAGCCAAATTAGCTTGCAATTCCGTGATTAGTCCTTGCTCAAGTAATTCTTTGAGGATTCTTTCTGGTGCGGGTTGCAAAAATTTAGTGGCAACTTCCCGACGAGAAATCTTAGCAATGACCTTATTTCGGATATCAATTTGATTAGCGGCATTTAATCTTAACCCAGCAACCCGATAATAAACGATATTAGGAGTTAAGTCTAAAAATGCTGATGCTTCTACAGTTCTGACACCATATTTCAGATATAAATCTACAGCGCGGCGTTCAATAGCTGGTTCGTTAGGACTGTGAATTAAATTGAAAGCATAAGGACCATTAGGTAATGCTTCTTGAATAGTATTAATCGCAGTTTCTAACCGTTCTGGAAGTAAACCACCTGCACCAAAAGAGCTTAAAATTTTCTCTTTTCCGAGGGCAATTACCATTTCTTCGGAAGCAATACCCCCAGCCATTGCTCCTGTCATGTAGGCATATTTTACACCATAAGCGGCGAGAAAACTAGAGTCGCCAAGTTGTTGTAAACGTAGGGGTGGAAGTGAGATTAAAAGTTCTGCTTGTCCAGATGAACCATTATCAGCAGGTGCTAAATAACCATCATTAGTAGCACCAATTCTTCCTGCTATTTTAATAATATAACAAGGTTTATCTGATGTTAATAGTTTATCTTTGATGACACTTTTTTCAAAGCTCACACAATCTAATGAACCTTTCCAAATTTGGTTTTGATGATGATTACAGGTGAAAAATCCCAGTCCATTATCGTGTTTATTTAGTACCGTCTCGATTGTTGTCAAGGTAATTATTCCTCAATTTATAAGCAAAGGATGTGAAATGAAGAATTTAGCTCACGCAGAGGCGCAGAGGCACAGAGAAAGAGCGTTAATCTTTTTACGTCTTAGAGGATGTTTGAAAAGTTTCCGGCGATTAGAAATCGCTACTACACAAACAAAGTCCACCTGCGTGGACTAACGAAAAATCAAGGCTTTTGAACCCACGAAGGTGGGTTTCGTCTGTGTAGCTGCGACTTCTAGTC